>CAMLJW010000098.1 GCA_946480485.1 uncultured Streptomyces sp.
CCGAGGAACCGGACGCCGCAGCCCTTGCCCCGTCGGCGCCGTACGTTCGGGGACTTCTTGAAGGCGTTCATCGCCTTCATCGCCCTGCTCGTTCTTCTGGTCGGAGTGCCAGGAGCGCTGGCCGTCAGTGTCGGGTGGCCGCTGCCGAGCGGGGCGCCGAAGCTGGAATGGCTCCAGCAGGAGATCACCACCGGCACGTTCATCAACGTACTGACCGTGGTCGTGTGGTTCGCCTGGGCCCAGTTCACCGCTTGCGTACTCGTCGAGGTGAAGGCCGCGCTGTCGGGCGTCGGGCTGCCGAACCGCGTGCCCGGCGCCGGACCCAGCCAGCTGCTCGCGCGGCAGCTCGTCGCCGCGCTGCTGCTCGTCGGCGCGACCGCGGCCAGCTTCACGCCGGGACTGTCGCAGCTGGGGCAGCAGTTGGAGGGGAACCAGCGGCCGGCCGCCGCCGCGGCGCAGCAGACGCCCGGTGGACTGCTGGGCCAGCAGCAGGAGCAGTCCGCTGCCAGGGCCGCTGCCGCGCTGGCCGAGCAGGCCGCCAACGCCGCGTCCCAGGCCGCCGAGAGCGGGGGCACCGCCAAGAGCGACGACACGAAGTACTACCGGATCCAGCCGCCGGAGGGGCGTCACCACGACTCCCTCTGGGAGATCGCCCAGCGTCACCTCGGCGACGGGCGGCGGTACAGCGAGGTCTACCAGCTCAACAAGGACCGTACGCAGCCCGACGGTTCGAAGCTCTCCGAGGCCAGTCTCATCCGGCCCGGTTGGATCCTCGAGATGCCGGGTGATGCCCGCGGTGGCGACCTCGTCGAGATGCCCGACGAGGCCCCGAAGGTCTCGGAGGAGGTCCAGCAGCAGATCTCCGACTACGCCAGGACCGGTGGTGGCGATCAGCAGCAGGGCGGAGGCAGGCAAGGCGGCGGGGCCGTCGACCGTGACACCACGCAGATCAGCCTTCCCGAGCAGCGCCCGTCCGGGGAGTACGACCGGGGGCAGCAGGGCCACGGCCAGGGCGGTCAGCAAGGTCAGGAGCACGCCACACCCGCCGGTGAAGACCGTGGGTTCGGGCTTCCCGAAGCCCTCCTGGGCGCGCCACTCCTCGCCGCCGGTCTCCTCGGCGCCCTCGGCCGCCGGCGCCGGCAGGCCCTGTGGCAGTCGGCTCTCGGTGCCGTCGGTGGACGCCGCGGCATGATGGAACCGCCGACGCCCACCGGTGACGCCGCCGATGTCCAGGACGCGCTGCTCGTGGGTGCCGACCCCGAGGGCGTACGACTGCTCGACCGGTCGTTGCGTCATCTCGCCGCCTCGCTCGCCGAGGAGTCGAGAGCACTGCCGACCGTGTACGCGGCCTGGATGAGCAACGGCGATCTGCATCTCCAGCTCGCGCAGCCCGCCGGCAGTCCCCCGGCACCCTGGCAGCTCGGGCAGGACCAGACGTTCTGGATGCTGGCGCGGGCCGACGCCGAGCGGTGCGAGGAGGTCGACACGGCCGCCCCGTACCCGGGGCTCGTCAGCCTCGGCACGATGGACGACTCGCGGCTGCTGCTCAACCTGGAGTCCGTGCCCGGCATCGTGTCGCTGAGCGGCGGCGAGCAGGACCGCGCGGGCGTGTTCGCCTCCGTGGCCGCCGAGTTGGCCACCAACGGGTGGTCCGACCGCATGACGATCACGCTCGTCGGCTTCGGGCAGGACCTGACGCCCCTCGCGCCCAACCGGCTGCGCCACCTCGACGACATCGAGGCGCTGGTGGAGACCATGGAGGCGGAGACCCGGCAGCGGCGCGGTGCGCTGGGTGCCGCCGGTCACGACTCCGTCCTCACCGGGCGTACGGGGCCCGCGCAGCACACCCGTTGGGCCCCGCACCTCGTCCTGCTCGCCGCCGAGCCGTCCGCCGAGGACGCGGTCAAGCTCGCCGAACTGGCCGCCGACGCGAGCCGGTTGGGCATGGGCTATCTCGTCGGTACGGAGTCGGGTGATCTGCCCGGCGCCGCCTGGGAGATGGAGATCACGAGCGAGGGCAAGCTGCTCGCGCCGCTGCTCGGACTCGAGCTCGAGGCGCAGCTGCTGCCGGTGGCGCTGCAGCAGGCGGTCGTCGAGCTGTTCGTCGAGTCGGACCCCGAGCGAGAGGAGACCGGCCCGGCCTGCGATCCGCCGTTCCTCGTCGACATCAGCGAGCAGGGGCGCCCCGCGGTGTACGCGCGGCTTGTCGGGCCGTACGAGATCATCGGCCTCGACACGCCGGACGGCGAGCGCAGTCCGCTGATGCACGAGGCGCTGGCGCTGCTGCTGCTGCACCGGGAGGGTGTGCATCCCCGGGTGCTGTCCTCGGCCCTGTGGCCGCGGGGCGTCACCGAGGACGTACGGGACGCGCTCGTCGAGCGGCTGCGCGACTGGCTGGGCAGCGATCCGGACGGCACCCCGCGGCTCGGCACCGACACGACCGGGCGGCTCAAGCTGGCCAAGTCGGTGGTGTCCGACCTGGATGTGCTGCGGTCGCTGTACCACGAGGCGACTCAGGGGCGCGGGGTCAACAGCCGTGCGGTGCGTGGCCGGTTGCTGACCGATGCGCTGGTGCTGGTGCGGGGGCCGCTGCTGGCCGAGCGGCCCGCCGGGCGGTACGGGTGGCTCACCCACGAGATCATCGACGCCCAGCTTCCGCTGCTCGTCGCGGACACCGGGCTCGCCCTGTCCGCGTTCCACCTGGAGAAGGACCGGGCGGAGAAGGCGATCGAGGCGCTCAACGCGGCGCTGGGCTCCGCCCCGGGGGACGAGCGGTTGTGGCACGAGTTGCTTCGGGCCACGCACGCCACGGGTGACGCCGCGCGGCTGCGGAGACTTGCGGCGGATCTCGTTTCGCGGAGCGGGGCGCGGGGACTGCCGCCGCGTACGGAGGCCTTGCTGGATGAACTGCTGCCCTCTTGGCGGAGTGGCGTTGCCGCGGCGGGATGAGCCGGGGTTGCTCGCGGCGGCAAGGGCACGCGCGGCAAGGGCATGCGCGACACGCGCGACACGCGCGACACGCGCGACACGCGCGACACGCGCGACACGCGCGGCAAGGAGCGGCTCGTGGAACCCGCGTTGATCGTCGGCGCCGCCCTGTGGGGCGGTCTCCTCGGCATGCTCGTTCCCCGTGCCGCCTACCGTCTCTCCGTCGTGCCCGAGGAGACCTGGCAGACGCGGTGCCCGGACGGGCACCTCATCTCCGGCTGGGTCGGGTGGGCCCGGTGCGCGGGGCGTGCGTACGGGCCCAGCACGCCCCTCGTGGTTCTCGCCACCGCGCTTGTCTGTGCCGCCCTCGCCGCGGCGACCGGCACGCGACCGGAGTTGGGCGTGTGGCTGCTCCTCGCCCCCGTCGGCGTACTGCTCGCGGTCGTCGACTTCAAGGTGCAGCGGCTGCCGGACGTGCTGACGCTGCCGCTCGCGGGCGCGGCGCTCGCGCTGCTC
The DNA here is from genome assembly GCA_946480485.1 of uncultured Streptomyces sp. The sequence goes on from CAMLJW010000098.1 coordinate 3,445, forward strand.
GCCGCCGTCGCCGTGGTCCCCGAGCACGCCGGTGACTGGCTGACCGCGCTGCTCGGCGCCCTTGCGCTCGGCGCCGGGTACTTCGTGCTCTTCCTCATCAACCCGAACGGCATGGGCTTCGGGGACGTGAAGCTCGCTCTCGGGCTCGGAGCCGTCCTCGGGTGGTACGGGTGGGGGGCCGTGGTGCTGGGCACCTTCGCAGGGTTCCTGTTCGGCGGGCTGTACGGGATGGGACTCGTCGTCATCCGCCGGGCCGGGCGCAAGACATCGATCCCGTTCGGGCCCTTCCTCATCGCCGGCGCTTTCGTCGGCACCCTCATGGGCGCCTTCGCGGCCTGACGTCGGTGGATCCACACGCCTGGCGTACGCTGGATCGGTCCGTCCACACCCTGACGAAAGGGACCCCGCGGTGACCGAGAAGGCCGACCTTCAGTCCGTCCTCGACCGTGCCGCCGAGGGTGGGCGGATCACCCCACAGGAGGCGCTCGACCTCTACCGGGACGCCCCTCTGCACACGCTGGGCGCGGCCGCCGACGCCGTACGCCGCCGTCGGTACGCCGGTACGGAGCACATCGCGACGTACATCATCGAGCGCAACATCAACTACACGAACGTATGCGTCACGGCGTGCAAGTTCTGCGCCTTCTACTCCGCACCGAAGGACACCGCCAAGGGCTGGACGCGGGATCTGGACGACATCCTGCGCCGCTGCGCGGAGACCGTCGAGCTCGGCGGTACGCAGATCATGTTCCAGGGCGGCCACCACCCGGACTACGGCGTCGAGTACTACGAGAAGCACTTCAGCGCCATCAGGCAGGCCTTCCCGCAGCTTGTCATCCACAGCCTGGGCGCCTCGGAAGTCGAGCACATGGCCCGGATCTCCAAGGTCGGTGTGGAAGAGGCGATCCAGCGGATCCACGCCGCCGGGCTCGACTCCTTCGCCGGTGCCGGTGCCGAGCTGCTGCCCGCGCGGCCGCGAAAGGCGATCGCCCCGCTGAAGGAGAGCGGCGAGCGCTGGCTGGAGATCATGGAGGCGGCCCACCGGCTGGGCGTGGAGTCCACGTCCACCATGCTCATGGGGACGGGCGAGACGAACGCAGAGCGCGTCGAGCACCTGCGGATGATCAGGGACGTACAGGACCGGACGGGTGGCTTCCGGGCCTTTATCCCGTACACCTACCAGCCCGAGAACAACCACCTCAAGGGCCGTACGCAGGCCACGCTCTTCGAGTACCTGCGGATGATCGCCATCGCGCGGCTGTTCATGGACAACATCGCCCACATCCAGGGCTCGTGGCTCACCACCGGCAAGGAGGTCGGCCAGCTCTCGCTGCACTACGGAGCCGACGACCTCGGTTCGATCATGCTGGAGGAGAACGTCGTCTCGTCGGCCGGTGCCAAGCACCGCTCCAACCGCCTGGAGATCATCGACCTGATCCGGAAGGCCGGCCGCGTCCCGGCCCAGCGGACCACCACGTACGAGCACATCGTCGTGCACGACGACCCGGCGAACGACCCCGTCGACGAGCGGGTCCAGTCGCACATCTCGTCGACCGCCATCGAGGGCGGGACCGCCCATCCCGAGCTGAAGCTGCTCGCTTCCTCCCTCTAGCAGTCGTCACCGCCATGTTGACGATTCACGCCGCGGACGAGCTGCGGTACGTCTGGGACGACCCGGAGCCGGTCGAGAACGGTGCGGTCGCGGTGGAGGGTGTCCGGGTCGCCGCCACGGGTTCGCTGGCGGACCTTCAGGAACGGTTTCCCGGTGCGCGCGTACGCCGCTGGCCCGGCGTACTCGGTCCCGGTCTCGTGCACGAGGGCCCACTTCCCGACGCACCGAGCCCTCGTGAACGCGTGCACGCGGTGCTGAAGTCGGGCGCGGTGGCAGTGCGCGCGGAGTGCGTGAACACGCCCGAACTCCGCGCCGCCGCCGAACGCAACGACGTCGTCGTCCTCGCCCACACCACCCGGCGCACGGCGATCGTCGACGTCGGCCGCGCAGACCTCGCCGTGTTCGACGAGGACGGCACCTGTATCGCGACGGTCTGCGCGGGGCGACTGGTGCACAGGCGGCGATAGGGACCAGGGGCGCTCAGCCTTTGAGCCCTCAGCCCTCAGCCCTTGCCATCGGCCGTTGAGCTGTCAGCCCTGGGCATCAATCCGAGAAGGCTTGCGCGAACGCGCCCGGACGTTGCTCGACCCCGCTGCAGTCGGGCATCGCTCCGTTGGCCGGCGCCTTGCCGCCCGCACACTCCTGATCGCGGGCCGCCGACCACATCGACACCCATGCGAGGTCCTTCTCCGCGGCGAACGCACGGACCTGGGCCGCGTCGGACAGCGTGAAGGTCTCGTTGGCGACATCGTTGTTGCCGATCATCGGGGTGAGCGCGAGCCTCTTCCAGGCGTCCTCGGTGGAGAGGTCGAAGACTTCCTTCAGCTGGGCGTGGGTCGCCTTGGCCGCGCTGATGGCGTAGGTGCCCATGTCGCCGTCGTACGAACTGCCGTAGTTCATCGTCATGATGTTGACCGAGGAGACCTCCACGCCGCTGTGGTCGGCGGACTCCAGCAGCGCCAGGCTGTCGTTGAGGAGGCCGGACGGCATCACGGGCAGCGTGAAGGAGACCTGGAGTTGGGGGCGCTCCTTCTGGAGCAGGGCGATGGCCTTGGAACGCAGCGTGACCGAGTCGGAGTCGGCCACATGGCCGGCCTCGATGTCGAAGTCGGCCTCGGTCGCACCGACGGCGTCGAGCGCGGCGCCGTAGGCATCCGCCAGTTCGGAGGCGCTGTCACAGGTCGTGGCGAGCTCCTTGCCGGCGACGCCGCCGTAGGAGACCCGTAGGCTGCCGCCGGACGAGATCAGCTCCGAAACCCTGGACGTCACCGCCGCGTCCTCGATGTCGGTACTCCCGTCCCACGCAGGCGTACAGTCGTTGTCCTTCGCGATCACGAAGGCCAGGTTGTATGTCGTCGGGGAGCCAGCCGAGTCGTTGTCGGAGGCCGTGATGGCGCTGACGTACGGGGCGTACGCGGGAGTCGGCACGGGTGCCTGCCGCGAAGACTTTGGCGGCGTCTGGGCCAAGGCCTCGGAGGGGAGTGCTGCGGAAGCCTTCTGGGAGGATGCCGGGTCCGAGGAACATCCTGTGCAGGTCACGGCCGTCAGGGCCGTCACGAGGGCAAGCCCCGCAGCCGGTTTCAGGAGATGCCTCATTGCACATGCACCGCTCTCGTGATTTGCGCTTGGGACTGGCGACGTCTCGCAAGCGGACCAGCTTCATGCAGGGGGATACGGATTTTTTCGGGGAATGTGCGGGCGTCTTTCAGACATTCGCGTTCGTGTGTCCCACTCCTGTGTCACCGCCCCGGCTTCGTGACGAACGTTTGCCCGCGCGCCGGCCGAAGCCGAAGTGGACGGGCGACGTTGCTCCGTAGGCGTTCGGCAGGGCAATCCGAGGTCGCCCGGCCCGTACTCCCACCACGGGTACTGCCACAATGCAACCGTGACCCGAGCATCCCTGGACAAGCAGCCGCACGAAGTCGCCTCGATGTTCGACGACGTGGCGGAACGGTACGACCTGACCAACGACGTGCTGTCGCTGGGCCAGGCCCGGCTGTGGCGCCGGGAGGTCGCGAAGGCGGTCGACGCGCGGCCCGCGCAGAAGGTCCTGGACCTGGCGGCGGGCACGGCGACGTCCTCGCTTCCCTTCGCGCGGACGGGCGCGTACGTCGTGCCGTGCGACTTCTCCCTCGGGATGCTCCAGGTCGGCAAGAAGCGCCACCCCTGGCTGCCGCTGACGGCGGGCGACGCGACGAAGCTCCCCTTCAAGGACGACACCTTCGACGCGGTGACGATCTCCTTCGGGCTGCGGAACGTGCAGGACACGGACGCGGCGCTGGGCGAGCTGTACCGGGTGACCAGGCCGGGAGGCCGCGTCGTGATCTGCGAGTTCTCGCACCCGACGTGGGCGCCCTGGCGGACCGTCTACACGGAGTACCTGATGCGCGCGCTCCCGCCGGTGGCGCGGGCGGTCTCCTCCAACCCCGACGCGTACGTCTACCTCGCCGAGTCCATCCGCGCCTGGCCCGACCAGCCGGCACTGGCCGAGCGCCTGCGCAAGGCGGGCTGGTCGAAGGTGGCCTGGCGGAACCTCACGGGCGGGGTCGTCGCGCTGCACCGTGGTTTCAAGCGCGACTGACACCAGGGTCTGTTCTGAGGGAACCGTCGGCTCATTTCAGGACCTCGAACGGGTCTTGCGGCGCGTCGGGTTCGCGTACAGGCCCCTGCCGGCACCCCGGAGAAGGCAAGGTTCGGCGTCAGAGGCGGAGCCGGTAGCAGTGCCCCGTCGCGGCCGATGCCGGTGTGGTGAACGTCTCGGCCAGCGTCATGCCGAGCCGTCTGGTCACCGCGATCGAGCGTTCGTTGCGGGAGTTGACCATCGCCACGACGCTGGGGACACCCGTCGCCCGCAGCCGGTCGAGCGTGCTCCGCGCGGCCGCCGTCGCGTACCCCTTGCCCCAGTACGCCCGCCCGAGCCGCCAGCCGATCTCGATCTCGCCCTTCGGGCCCCACTCGTGCGGCCACGGCTGGGCGCCCGTGAAGCCGACCACCTCGCCCGCCGCGTCGAGCATCGTCCAGAAGCAGAAGCCGTACTCGGCGTCGTGCCGGCGCTGGCGTGCCGTCATCTCCTCGTAGGCGGACACCTCGGCCGGCTTCCCGCCGTGGAACTCCATCACGTCCGGGTTGTCGAACACCTGGTGCCAGGCGAAGGCGTCCTCGTCGGTGGGGACGCGCAGCCGTACCACGGGGAAGGCTCGGTTCATGGGGCAGCCCTTCAGCAGGGTGATCAGTACCGCTGAATAGACTGCCCCTGTCCAGTGCCCGTCGGCACGTTGATTTCGAGCCTTGGGGAGACCCCGCCGTGACCGAGCCCCAGCCCCTCTGCGAAAACTCCGCCGATGTGATCGTCGTCGGGGCTGGGCCAGCCGGCTCCACCACCGCGTACTACCTGGCGAAGGCCGGACTGGACGTCCTGCTGCTGGAGAAGACCGCGTTCCCCCGCGAGAAGGTCTGCGGCGACGGGCTGACGCCCCGGGCGACCAAGCAACTCGTCTCGATGGGCATCGACATCTCCAAGGAGGCGGGCTGGCTCAGGAACAAGGGCCTGCGCATCATCGGCGGCGGTGTCCGTCTCCAGCTGGACTGGCCGGATCTCGCCGCCTACCCCGACTACGGACTCGTACGAAAGCGGGACGACTTCGACGAGCAACTGGCGCGCCAGGCGCAGAAGGCGGGTGCGCGGCTGTACGAGCGCTGCAATGTGGGCGCCCCGATCGTCGACGACCGCACGGGCCGCATCACGGGCGTACACGCGAAGCTCGGCGACGCCGACTCCGGTGAGAAGCGGGAGGTCACCTTCCGCGCGCCGCTGGTCGTGGCTGCCGACGGCAACTCGACCCGGCTGTCCCTGGCCATGGGCCTGCACCGACGCGAGGACCGGCCGATGGGCGTCGCGGTGCGTACGTACTTCACCTCCCCGCGCCACGACGACGACTACCTGGAGTCCTGGCTGGAGCTGTGGGACCGCCGCGGCCCGCAGGACCGGCTGCTGCCCGGTTACGGCTGGATCTTCGGCATGGGCGACGGTACGAGCAATGTGGGGCTGGGGGTGCTGAACACCTCCGCCTCCTTCAAGGAGCTGGACTGGCGCGAGGTCCTGAAGGCGTGGTGCGCCTCGATGCCCAAGGACTGGGGCTACACCCCGGAGAACATGACGATCCCGATCCGCGGTGCGGCCCTCCCCATGGCGTTCAACCGCCAACCGCACTACACCAAGGGTCTGTTGCTCGTCGGCGACGCGGGCGGCATGGTGAACCCCTTCAACGGCGAAGGCATCGCGTACGCCATGGAGTCCGGCCAGATCGCCGCTGACGTCATCGTCCAGGCGCACGCCCGCGCGACCCCGGCCCAGCGCGAACTCGCCCTGCAGCGCTACCCGAAGGTCCTCAAGGACACCTACGGCGGCTACTACAACCTCGGGCGCGCCTTCGTGAAGCTCATCGGCAACCCGAAGGTCATGAAGATCGCCACCCAGCGTGGCCTCAGCCACCCGCTGCTGATGAGGTTCACACTGAAGATGCTCGCGAACCTCACCGACCCGACGGGCGGCGACGCGATGGACCGGATCATCAACGGGCTGAGCAAGGTGGCCCCGAAGGCGTAGCACCGGCCGACATCCACCGGCCGGTCCCGGCCGGTGGGTGTGAGGATGCTGTGGCCGCCCCGGAGGCGGGGTTCCCAGCTCTCACACCGTTCGGCGCCCGAGTCGTCCAAATGAGTTCCCGCGCGGCGCTCCGGCCAAAGACGCCGCCGCCGAGGACCGCGACGGCCGCTCGCCCCCGCCAGGCCGTCTGCGTGTGTGCCCCGTGTGGTCTGCTGTCATGGACACGGGAGATCGAGGACATATGCCGTGGGGTGGAATTGTTCCGCCCACCGGAGCTGGAGCCGCTGAAGCGGGTCGACGAGGTCCGGTACGAGCTGGGGCCTGCCGAACACGTTCGACCTGGGGTGAGCGCGGTGAGGCGCACTGGTACGAGGCGCGGCCGAGCGCCAGGCTGGGCGGGCGCCCGAGGGCCGCTCTCCGCTGCTGGGGAGGCGCCCGTCGTAAAGCGTGACCGGAGGGCGAGAAGAGCGACCGGAGGTCAGAGCACGCGCACCGCGCCGCTCGCCGGGTAGCCCGACAGGTCCTGGATGACGACACCCTTGGAGGGGTTCGCGGCGTCCAGGTACTGGCCGTTCCCGATGTAGACGCCCGTGTGGTACGCCGAGCCCGCGCCACCCCAGTACAGGATGTCGCCGACCTGGATGTCGGACAGGGGGACCGGGGTGCCGGCCACGGACTGGTCCTGAGAGACGCGCGGCAGGGCCACGCCGACCTGCTTGAACGCGGCCTGGACCAGGCCGGAGCAGTCCCAGGCGCTGGGGCCGGTGGCGCCCATGACGTACGCGTCGCCCACCTGCGCCTTGAGGAAGCTGATGACGGTGGCGACGCTGCCGCTCGCCGGGGCGGCGACGTCGCTGCTCGCGAAGGCCGTGAGGGTGGTCCGCTCGGCGGACCGCGAGGCGGCGCGCTGGGTAGCGCGCTCGGCGGCGGCCTTGCGCTCGGCCTCGGCCTTTTTCCTGGCCTCCGCCTTCTTCTTCGCGTCGGCGAGGTCGGCTTTGGCCTGCTTTGCCGCCTTGGCGGCGGCCGCGTCACGCTCGGCCAGCAGCTCGTAGTCAGCCGCGGCCTGCTGGGTGGCGGCTGCGGACTCGGCGACCTGAGCGGACAGGTCGGCCGTGAGCGTGGGCAGTTCGATGCTCTGGGTCACGGGCTCGGCCGCGTTCGCCGATCCGGACGCACCGGCCACTGCCAGGGTGCTGAGGACGCCACCGGCAACTCCGGCGCGCATTGCGAGCGTGGAGCTGCTGCTGCGCCGGGGCTTCCGGTGGCTGCGTATGTGAGCGGTGTGGGACATGAGTCCTACCGGTATCAGGAGCTCCTCCATATCTTCAAGAAACGTGTGGTGTGCCACAGTTGTTCAATGGGCCGCTGAAAACCCGGGCGTGTCATTCCTTATTGACGCCATAACGGGCATTGTGGACGCAGGTGATCCGGCCTGTGATCAAGGCCTTTCTGTAATACGTCCGAATTGCCCGCCACTTACCACTGGCTGAAGCGGATGGCCAAGCCCTGTTTTTTCGGCCGCCTGTGAATGTGGTGCAGGTCACGGAGCAGTCACCGTGGCGGCCGCTTCACGCGCGGGAGTCGGAGGTGGGTCGGATCTGTGTCGGATCCGTGTCGCGTGTGTCGCGTCCATGTCGCGTCCATGTCGCGTCCCCTGCCTTCCTCCCCTGCCTTCCTCCCCTGCGCCCCGCTCTGCTGCGCCTCGCTTGCGAGTGCCCGCCCGCATGTCGCTCGTGCATGGATGCACGCATGTCGCTCGTGCATGGATGCACCCGGTCGGATCTGTCCACACCTGGGGTCAACTCTCCCCACGCTGTGAACGAGTTCCTCTATCAAGCCCTGGCGTCCAGCGCCAATTTGCCCGGGATTGCCGACGCTTGGTAAAGCGCCACGGCCTGGACCGGCGGCAAACGAGCGAAAATGTTACCTCTGGTGATCACTTGGACGCTTCTGTGGGAAGATCGCCGCCCATCTGACTTCATGATCCTTTGCCGGGTGGTGGAGATCACAAAGCCGTTGCCGTACCCGTGTCGCAGATCACAGACTCGCAGGCATAGGATGCGTGGCAGTTGGGCTTGTGACCTGCTTCACATGTGAGCGATCTTCGTGATACCTCACGGGGCTTGTGGGCTTCGTGGAGCCGGCGGAGTTGGTGAGCTTCGTGGGGCAGGTGGTCCGACCCAGCCTCCCCAGCCTCCAGCCGGGGGGGACGCCCAAGCAGTCAGTGCCGACTGAGAGGAGCGAGGAGCGGTGAACGCGTATGTGCCCATCCTCGTGCTGGGAGCCCTCGGGGCAGGCTTTGCGATCTTCTCCGTGGTCATGGCCACGCTTATCGGTCCAAAGCGGTACAACCGGGCCAAGCTTGAGGCCTACGAGTGCGGTATCGAGCCGACCCCCACGCCGGCCGGCGGCGGGCGGTTCCCCATCAAGTACTACCTGACGGCGATGCTCTTCATCGTCTTCGACATCGAGATCGTCTTCCTCTATCCCTGGGCCGTCACGTTCGACGCCCTTGGGGTATTCGGGCTCGTGGAGATGCTGCTCTTCGTGCTCACCGTCTTCGTCGCGTACGCGTACGTATGGCGGCGCGGCGGCCTGGAATGGGACTGAACCCCGTATAGGCGACAGAGGAGCCACTGAGCATGGGACTCGAAGAAAAGCTGCCGAGCGGTTTCCTGCTGACCACCGTCGAGCAGGCCGCGGGGTGGGTACGCAAGTCGTCCGTCTTTCCCGCCACCTTCGGCCTCGCCTGCTGCGCCATCGAGATGATGACGACGGGCGCGGGCCGCTACGACCTGGCGCGCTTCGGAATGGAGGTCTTCCGCGGCTCACCGCGCCAGGCCGACCTGATGATCGTCGCCGGACGGGTGAGTCAGAAGATGGCGCCGGTCCTGAGGCAGGTCTACGACCAGATGCCGAACCCCAAGTGGGTGATCTCCATGGGGGTCTGCGCCTCGTCGGGCGGGATGTTCAACAACTACGCGATCGTGCAGGGCGTCGATCACGTCGTTCCTGTCGATATCTATCTGCCCGGCTGTCCGCCGCGGCCAGAGATGCTGATGGACGCGATTCTCAAGCTCCACCAGAAGATCCAGACCTCGAAGCTCGGCGTGAACGCCGAGGAGGCGGCCCGCGAGGCGGAGGAGGCGGCGCTCAAGGCGCTCCCCACCATCGAGATGAAGGGCCTGCTGCGGTGAGCGATACGAATGCCAACGGTACGAACGCCAACGGAATGAACGGCAACGGCACCGACGGGACCAACCCCGAGAAGGACCTGAGCGCCTCCAACCTGCCGGGTCAGCGAGGCGACCAGGGCGAGGAGATCCGCGTCCAGCGCGGCATGTTCGGCGCCGACAACGGCGGCGACACCTCCGGCTACGGCGGGCTGGTCCGCTCGATCCGGCTGCCGGGACCCGCCACCCGTCCGTACGGCGGCTGGTTCGACGAGGTCGCCGACGAGCTGGAGGGCGCCCTGGAGGAACAGGGCCTCGTCCCCGAGAACGTGATCGAGAAGACGGTCGTCGACCGCGACCAGATCACCTTCCACATCGAGCGCGAGCACCTGGTCCGCGTCGCCCAGACCCTGCGCGATGACCCGGCCCTCCGCTTCGAGCTGTGCACCGGGGTGAGCGGCGTCCACTACCCGGGCGACAAGGGTCGTGAGTTGCACGCCGTCCACCACCTGCGCTCGATCACCCACAACCGGCTGATCCGCCTCGAAGTCAGCGCCCCGGACAGTGAGCCGCACATCCCGTCCCTGGTCTCCGTCTATCCGACGAACGACTGGCACGAGCGCGAGACGTACGACTTCTTCGGCATCGTCTTCGACGGTCACCC
>CAMLJW010000099.1 GCA_946480485.1 uncultured Streptomyces sp.
GAGTCCCATTCCTCCCCGGCCTGAAGGCCGGGGTTTCCTCGGAGGCATCCGATGACGCACGCGATGCTCAAGGGGTCGAACGTCCCGCTGGACGCCGCGGCGGTGCGCGCCGTGCTGCGCTGGACGCCGGACCAGGGCGTCCCGGACGTGGACGCCTCGGCACTGCTCCTGCGCCCAGACGGTCGTGTGCGGTCCGATGAGGACTTCGTCTTCTACAACCAGCCCCGGCACCCTTCGGGCAAGGTCTGGCGGCTCGGCAAGAAGCGCGTCGCCGAGGGTCTCACCGACACGATTCAGTCGGATCTGGCGGCCGTTGACGGCGGTGTGGGGCGAATTCTCCTTGTCGCCTCGGCGGACGGCGTCACCTTCGACCGGGTCCGCGCGCTGCGGATCCTGCTGTATGACGCGGCGCTCGCGGACGGTGAGCCGCTGGCGTACTTCGACATCAAGCCGGAGACCGGCGAGGAGACCGCGCTGATCTGCGGCGAGCTGTACCGGCGCGGGGACGGCTGGAAGTTCCGGGCGCTCGGCGAGGGCTACTCGAACGGTCTGGAGGGGCTGGCGAGCGACTTCGGGATCTCGGTGGACGAGCCCGAGGCCGCGACCTCCGGGGCCGCGGTTTCCGGGAGCTCGCCGTCGCTGCCGCCCGGGCAGCCCACGGCGATGCCCCGGCAGCCGGTCCACGGCTTTCCTCCGGAGCCGACGCGGCAGCCCGCCGCCCAGCCGGCGTACGGCTACCCGCTGCCGAGCAGCCAGCCCGCCTACGGCTACCCGCAGACCGCGCCGCCCCAGCCAGCCGCGGCGACTACGCAGCCCGCGTACGGCTATCCGCAGCCGGTCGCGGCACTGCCCGACCCGCAGTTCAAGCTGCCGCCGCAGGGCCCGCAGTTCCTCCGGTGAGCACCGGGCCCGGTGAGCACCGCTCCACAGCCGCTGGGCACCGCTTCGTCACGGGTGAGCACCGCCCGGTGGCGCTCAGCGGTCGACCTTCGACTTGTAGCCGCGGCCCCACTGGAGCCCCCAGCCGTAGAGCCGGTCGAGTTCGGCTTGGAAGCCGTACACGAACTTCACCTCGCGGCGGACCATCAGCTCGTTCTTGACGTTCTCGATCATGACCACCGCGCAGGACCGGGCCTGCGGGTGGCGCTCGTCGAGGCCGACCTCGATCCGGGGGCCGTTGCTCGGGTAGAGCGTGACGATGGCGTGCGTACGGTCGAAGGCCGGCGTCTGGTCATATATGTAGACGAAGACCAGGAGCCGCTTGATGTCGTCGCGATGATCGAGATTGACGAAGATCGTCTCACCCGAGCCGGAGCCGAAGCGGTCGTCGCCGCTGAGTTTCACATACGGCGGTGAGTTGAGCTCGCCCAAGAAGCCGCCCAGCGGCTGGACGACGCCCTTGGTGCCGTCCGTGAGTTCGTACATGCAGCCCAGGTCGAGGTCGACGTTGACCATGCTCTGGGTGTGCGCCTGCACCACCTCGGGCTTGAACGCCTGGAAGGGGTGGCGCAGCAGGCTGCCGCGCCGCCCGCCGCCTATGTCGGAGGTGCGCATCCGCCAGGACAGGTTGATGCGCAGGTTGCCGTTGGCCGCGCTCTGCTTGGTGAGCGAGACCGCCTGATTGCGTTTGGTCAGCGCGATGGCGTTGGTCGCCGCGCTGCCCGAATCGAACTGCGACGAGCGCCCGCGCCACAGATCTTCCCACAAGCTCATCCCGCCCCCACGCCTGACTGTTGACCTCGACGAATACGACGGGGCGGCCCAGAGGAAACCCTCAACGGCCGCCCCGCTACAAAGCGTTCCTCACACGGACCGGTGTCACACCCCGGACTGGACTTCGGCCTTGTCGTCGGAGGCCTCAGCCTTTCCCTCGGCCGCCGCGAGCGCACGGTTGCGGCGCACCGAGGACCAGAACGACCAGCCGATCAGGGCGACGCCGACGAGGCCCGTGATGACCTCGTGGATCTCGTACTTGATCGTGATGAGCAGGATGGCGGCGAGGGCGCCGATGGCGTAGTGCGCGCCGTGCTCCAGGTAGACGTAGTCGTCGAGGGTTCCCTGGCGGACCAGGTAGACGGTGAGCGACCGTACGTACATGGCGCCGATTCCGAGGCCGAGCGCCATCAGGACGATGTCGTTGGTGATGGCGAAGGCGCCGATGACGCCGTCGAAGGAGAAGGACGCGTCCAGGACCTCGAGGTAGAGGAACATGAAGAACGCGGCCTTGCCGGCCAGCTGTACCGCCGAGACCTGCTTGCCCTTGGCCTTGGCTGCTTCCTCCTCCTCGTGCTCGCGCTCCTCCTCTTCCTCGAGTTTGTTCTCGAAGTAGCCGGAGAGGCCGCCCACCACCATGTAGGTGATCAGACCCGCGATGCCGGAGAGCAGGACCGTCTCCGCCTTGTCCGCGGGCCCGGAGTGCAGATGGGCCTCGGTCGCCAGGGTCATCGCGGTGACCAGCAGGACGATCAGCGCGATGCAGGCCGACAGCATGTCGACCTTGCCGAGCTTGGCCAGCGGGCGCTCCAGCCAGCCCAGCCACTTGATGTCACGGTCCTCGAAGATGAAGTCGAGGAAGATCATCAGCAGGAACATGCCACCGAAGGCGGCGATAGCCGGATGAGCGTCGGTCACCAGCTCCTCGTACCGTCCCTTGTCGGACAGTGCCAGGTCGACGGCTTCGATCGGGCCGATCTTGGCGCTGATGGCGACGATCACGACGGGGAAGACCAGTCGCATACCGAAGACGGCGATCAGCACTCCGATAGTGAGGAAGATCTTCTGCCAGAAGGCATTCATCTTCTTCAGGATCCCGGCGTTGACCACCGCGTTGTCGAAGGAGAGCGAGATCTCGAGAACGGACAGGATCGCCACGACGCCGAAGCCGGTCCACCCCCCGTAGAGCACCGCCGCGACCAAGCCGAGCGCGGTGACCGCGAACGACCAGCCGAAGGTTTTCAGAACCACTGGCTACCCCATCGTGTGTGGGGGGACTACCCCCGGACGAAGTCCGGACAGGGTCACCCCCCGCCGTACCCGGCTTTACGAAACATTGACTCCGAAGTCTAGAGCGATGCCTCGCAGCCCCGACGCATACCCCTGTCCCACGGCCCGGAACTTCCATTCCTCGCCGTAGCGGTAGACCTCGCCGAAGATCATCGCGGTCTCGGTCGAGGCGTCCTCGGAGAGGTCGTAGCGGGCCAGTTCCTGCCCGTCGGCCTGGTTGGCGACGCGGATGAAGGCGTTGCTGACCTGACCGAAGGTCTGGCCACGGTTGTCGGCGTCGTGGATGGAGACCGGAAAGACGATCTTGTCGACGTTGGCGGGCACCTTGGCGAGGTCGATCAGGATCGACTCGTCGTCGCCCTCTCCCTCACCGGTGAGATTGTCCCCGGTGTGCTCGACCGAGCCGTCCGGGCTCTTGAGCTGGTTGTAGAAGATGAACCACTCGTCGCCGAGCACCCGCCCCGAGTCGCACAGCAGGGCGCTGGCATCGAGGTCGAACGGGGCTCCGGTGGTGGAGCGTGCGTCCCAGCCGAGCCCGATCATCACCTGCGTGAGGTTCGGTGCGGCCTTGGACAGGGAGACATTGCCCCCCTTGGCGAGCGTGACGCCCATGATGCTGGTCCTCCCCGGTCAAGCCTTCAGTTGTCGAGCAGGTCCGGCGCCGCACTCGGTGTGTGCGGCGCCGGACGGGAAGAGGTGAAGCGCGGCTCGGACTCAGACGTTGACGCCGAAGTCCTGCGCGATGCCGCGCAGGCCCGAGGCGTACCCCTGGCCGATGGCGCGGAACTTCCACTCCGCGCCGTGGCGGTACAGCTCGCCGAAGACCATCGCGGTCTCCGTCGAGGCGTCCTCGGAGAGGTCGTATCGCGCGATCTCGACGCCGCCGGCCTGGTTCACCACGCGAATGAACGCGTTGCGTACCTGGCCGAACGACTGCTGGCGGGTCTCGGCGTCGTAGATCGAGACCGGGAACACGATCTTCTCCACGTCGGCCGGGACCGAGGCGAGGTTGACCTTGATCTGCTCGTCGTCGCCCTCGCCCTCACCGGTGAGGTTGTCACCGGTGTGCTCGACCGAGCCGTCCTGGCTCTTGAGGTTGTTGAAGAACACGAAGTTGGCGTCACTGCTGACCTTGCCCTCCGGGTTCGTCAGGATGGCGCTGGCGTCGAGGTCGAAGTCGGTGCCGGTGGTGGTACGGACGTCCCACCCCAGACCGACGATGACCGCGGTAAGGCCCGGCGCCTCCTTGGAAAGCGATACGTTGCCGCCCTTGCTGAGGCTGACTCCCACGAGTCCTCCATTTGGTGTCCAGGGGCGGGGAGCCCCGTAGTGCGTTGGTATCGGATCAACGTCTCGATCCTAGTGAGGGGTTCCCCATCCACGCAGGCCCTGCACCCGAATCACAGAGTGTCCAGCGCCTTCACGTACTCGTTCAGGTCACGCGCGTCCGGCAGAGCGTTGACGACGGTCCAGCGGACGACGCCCCCCTTGTCGATGACGAAGGTGCCGCGCACCGCACAGCCCTTGTCCTCGTCGAAGACGCCGTACGCGCGCGACGTCTCGCCGTGCGGCCAGAAGTCGGACAGCAGCGGGTACTCCAGGCCCTCCTGCTCGGCGAAGACGCGCAGGGTGTGGATGGAGTCGTTGGAGACGGCGAGCAGCTGGGTGTCGCGGTCGGAGAACTGCGGAAGGTTGTCGCGCAAGGCGCACAGTTCGCCGGTGCACACGCCGGTGAAGGCGAACGGGTAGAAGAGCAGCACCACGTTCTTCTCGCCACGGAAGTCGGAGAGCCGCACGGTGGCACCGTGGTTGTCCTTGAGCTCGAAGTCCGGGGCCTTGGTGCCGACCTCGATCGCCATAGTCCTGCGTCCTTCCCCTGGGGTTGTTCGGGCGATCCCCAGCCTACGCAGTGATCAGCGCGCCTCTCGCCGGGGGCACCTTGGCCCCGCCGCCCCCACTCGCGGGCCGTCCGTAGCTGATCGCGCCCTTCCCTTACGGCTTCGCCCAGGGAAACGTTCGCCTTGTACAGCCACGAGCCGAAGGCGCACGGCGGTGTCCAAAAGCCGGAGGGCCTCGCAGCACGAGGCCCTCCGGCTCTTGGAAGCAGGCCGTCCCGGCCGAAATGAGGTCCGGGGGCGGAGCCCCCGGACCTGTACGGTCAACGCAGCGGAGCGTTACCGCTTGGACTTGGCCGCCTTCGGGGTGGCCAACCGACTGCCGCTCCAGTCCTTGCCCACGCTGATGCTCTTGGTCTGGGACAGACCCGCGGTCGTCGCGGCTTCGGCGACGTCGCTCGGCTCCACGTAGCCGTCACGGCCGGTCTTCGGTGTCAGCAGCACGATGGCGCCGCCCTCTTCGACGTACGTGGTGGCATCCACCAGCGCATCCGTCAGGTCGCCGTCGTCGTCACGGTGCCAGAGCACCACGGCGTCGGCGACGTCGTCGTACTCCTCGTCCACGAGCTCGCTGCCGATGACTGCCTCGATGGCCTCGCGGAGCTCCTGGTCGACGTCGTCGTCGAAACCGATCTCCTGGACCACCTGCTCGGGCTGGAATCCCAGCCTGGCGGCCAGGCTCGTCCGCTCCTCCGCGTGGTCCGCGGTCGCGCTCACGGGTTGCCTCCTGATCATGAGTTGGTAGATGTTCAGCATCGCGCGTACGCGAAGCATTGGCCGTAGTCCACACGGGCGGGGCGGATCGCGCAAGTACCCGGCCGTCGAGACCGCCTAAACGGTGACGATCCTGGCCGTGTCGCCGCAACTCCAGACAGCGAATCACAGCATCAGGTAACACACACCACCAGCAATCTGCCCGTTTTATGGATTTAGGAACGCTACGAGGGTACGAGAGCCGAATGGGTTCGCGGAACGCGTCACGGGCCGGGCGTATCGTTGCGATGTGCCGGGCACCCCGGGGGGACTGGACGAGAGCGTTGGTTACCCCACGGTAGAGATGACGTTTCCGTTCCCGCGGTACACGATGGGGAGCGGTGCAGACGCCGAAGGAAACCGAAGCGAAAACAGAAGAACCGAGAAGAACGGCCCCCTGAAAGCGAAGGAACAGCGTGGCTTCCGGACCCGATCGCAACCCGATCATCATTGGCGGCCTTCCGAGTCAGGTCCCTGACTTCGATCCCGAAGAGACCCAGGAGTGGCTCGACTCCCTCGACGCCGCTGTCGACGAGCGCGGCCGGGAGCGGGCCCGCTATCTGATGTTGCGCCTCATCGAACGGGCCCGCGAGAAGCGCGTGGCCGTGCCCGAGATGCGCAGCACGGACTACGTCAACACCATCGCCACCAAGGACGAGCCGTTCTTCCCCGGCAACGAGGAGATCGAGCGCAAGATCCTGAACGCGACCCGGTGGAACGCGGCGGTCATGGTCTCGCGCGCCCAGCGACCCGGCATCGGGGTCGGTGGCCACATCGCCACGTTCGCCTCCTCCGCCTCGCTCTACGACGTGGGCTTCAACCACTTCTTCCGCGGCAAGGACGAGGGCGACGGCGGCGACCAGGTCTTCTTCCAGGGGCACGCCTCGCCGGGCATCTACGCCCGCGCGTTCCTCCTGGACCGCCTGTCCGAGCAGCGGCTCGACGCGTTCCGGCAGGAGAAGTCCAAGGCTCCGTACGGACTGTCGTCCTATCCGCACCCGCGGCTGATGCCGGACTTCTGGGAGTTCCCGACGGTCTCCATGGGCCTCGGCCCGCTGAGCGCGATCTTCCAGGCCCGCATGAACCGCTATATGGAGGCACGCGGCATCGCCGACACCTCCAAGTCCCATGTCTGGGCGTTCCTCGGTGACGGCGAGATGGACGAGCCGGAGTCGCTCGGGCAACTGTCGATCGCCGCGCGTGAGGGCCTCGACAATCTGACCTTCGTCGTCAACTGCAATCTGCAGCGGCTCGACGGCCCGGTGCGCGGCAACGGCAAGATCATCCAAGAGCTGGAGTCGCAGTTCCGGGGCGCCGGCTGGAACGTGATCAAGCTGGTCTGGGACCGCACCTGGGACCCGCTGCTCGCCCAGGACCGCGACGGCGTGCTGGTCAACAAGATGAACACCACGCCGGACGGCCAGTTCCAGACGTACGCCACCGAGACCGGCGGGTACATCCGCGACCACTTCTTCGGTGACGACCACCGGCTGCGCGCGATGGTCGAGAACATGACCGACGACCAGATCCTGCACCTCGGTCGCGGCGGTCACGACCACCGGAAGATCTTCGCGGCGTTCTCGGCGGCCAAGGCGCACAAGGGCCAGCCGACGGTGATCCTCGCCAAGACCATCAAGGGCTGGACGCTCGGTCCGAACTTCGAGGGCCGCAACGCCACGCACCAGATGAAGAAACTGACGGTCGCCGACCTCAAGGGCTTTCGCGACCGGCTGCACCTGCCGATCTCCGACAAAGAGCTGGAGGGCGGCCCACCGCCCTACTACCACCCGGGCCGTGGCTCGGAGGAGATCCAGTACATGCACGATCGCCGCAGGGGCCTGGGCGGTTACGTACCGACCCGTGTCGTGCGCTCGAAGCCGCTGGGCCTCCCAGAGGACAAGACGTACGCGAGCGTGAAGAAGGGCTCCGGTCAGCAGTCGATCGCCACGACCATGGCGTTCGTACGGCTGCTGAAGGACCTGATGCGGGACAAGGAGATCGGCAAGCGGTTCGTGCTGATCGCGCCCGACGAGTACCGCACGTTCGGCATGGACTCGTTCTTCCCGAGCGCGAAGATCTACAACCCGCTGGGTCAGCAGTATGAGGCGGTGGACCGCGATCTGCTGCTCGCGTACAAGGAATCGCCGACCGGTCAGATGCTGCACGACGGCATCTCCGAGGCGGGCTGCACGGCCTCGCTGATCGCGGCGGGTTCGTCGTACGCGACGCACGGGGAGCCGCTGATCCCGGTGTACGTCTTCTATTCGATGTTCGGCTTCCAGCGCACCGGTGACCAGTTCTGGCAGATGTCCGACCAGTTGGCGCGCGGCTTCGTGCTGGGTGCGACGGCCGGCCGTACGACGCTGACCGGCGAGGGCCTCCAGCACGCGGACGGCCACTCGCAGCTGCTCGCCTCGACCAACCCGGGCTGCGTCGCCTACGACCCGGCGTACTCGTACGAGATCGCGCACATCGTGCAGGACGGCCTGCGGCGGATGTACGGGGGTTCCGAGGAGCACCCGCACGGCGAGGACGTCTTCTACTACCTCACCGTCTACAACGAGCCGATCCAGCACCCGGCCGAGCCGCAGGACGTCGACGTGGACGGCATCCTCAAGGGCATCCACCGCTTCAGCGAGGGGACTTCGGGTTCGGTCCCGGCGCAGATCATGGCGTCCGGTGTCGCGGTGCCCTGGGCCGTCGAGGCACAGCGGATCCTCGCCGAGGAGTGGAACGTCAGGGCGGACGTCTGGTCGGCGACCTCCTGGAACGAGCTGCGGCGCGAGGCCGTCGAGGTGGAGAAGCACAACCTGCTGCACCCGGAGGAGGAGCAGCGCGTCCCGTACGTGACGCGGAAGCTGAACGGCGCCGAGGGCCCGTTCGTGGCCGTTTCCGACTGGATGCGGTCCGTTCCCGATCAGATCTCGCGCTGGGTGCCCGGTGCGTACCAGTCGCTGGGTGCGGACGGCTTCGGCTTCGCGGACACGCGCGGTGCGGCGCGGCGCTACTTCCACATCGACGCCCAGTCGATCGTGGTCGCGGTTCTCACCGAGCTGGCCCGCGAGGGCAAGGTCGACCGCTCGGTGCTGAAGCAGGCGATCGACCGGTATCAGCTCCTGGACGTCATGGCGGCCGACCCGGGAGCGGCGAGCGCAGACGCGTAGCAAACACAGAGCGCCGGATGAGGGCGGCGGGCGACGGGCCCGTCGCCCTTCCGGGTTTTCTCGGGCGCACACAGCCGGAGGCCGGCCGGTTCGGGCTGGATGCGGCGGGTCCCTCTGTTCGTTCTGTTCAGACCCGCGGTTGGTTTCCCGCACAACTGAGGCCGCTTTCCCTCGGATCCGCGGCGCGCCGCCCCCCTCCGGCAGCGCGCCGCGGCTCACCGACGTCCGTGGCGTACGGCTCAGTCGAGCCCACTCTGACCTTCGGCCGGTGCGTACGAAAGTCGTACGGCAAGGCGTCACCCTGATAGGCGAAAGCCCTTGCCGGGGGGAACCCGATGCGGACTGGACGGAGCGTCAGGCGCGGTACTCCGCAGGAGTTCGCAGGCAGGTGGGGTTCGGCCGGATATGACCCGCACCCGCGTCGCCTCGACATGATCCCGCTGCCTGGACACCGATCCGCGACCAGGGGTGGCGGTGGCGCTGTTCAGCGGTGTGATGCGGGTCACCGGTCGGCCGTGGGGTGCGGGCGGGGACATCAGGGTCGAGGCCATCCGCGAACGGACAGCCGCGCATCTCGGCCAGGTGGGGCCCGCGTTGGCGAAGAACTGGCACAGCGGGTGAGTCCCCTGGCACGCGGGGTCAGACCCAGGACACTGCGAGCGTGCGCCAATTGCACACACACGGTGACACTTTAACTCCTCTTGAGTCCGCTTTGTCTCAATTATCCAGTGAGAAACGTGATCCCCATCACTCAGTTAACAGGAGACACTCTCGTTCTCTTAGTGTGTCCTCCCAGTGACTTCCTCCGACTCCCCTCCCCAACTCAACGTCTGGCGCGCACTGCTCGCGCTGGCCGTCGTATTCGTCATGCTGGCGACCACCGGCTGGACCGCGATTCGCAACCACAGAGGGCCGGCAACACCGCTGGGGGCCTCCCTCTCCGCCTGGGAACGCGGTCACCTCGACGGACACCGGCTGCCGGACCCCCACTCCGAGCCCGCCCGCCTCGCCCGCTTCTTCGCCTCGCTCGACACCCAACAGCGCACCCGGCTCGCCACCCGCTATCCACTCGCGGTCGGCAACATGAACGGGGCGCCGGTGAAACTCCGCTACCGGGCCAACCGCATCGCGCTCGAGCGGGCACGCAAGGTCGAGCGGCAGCGCATGCACGACGACCGGCTCTCACCCACCGGTCAGTACCAGGCGAGCCGCCGTATGCACCGCTTCGTGGACCTGCTGCACAAGGACCGCCAGATCCTCGCCTTCGACCCGATGGGCTCGGGCCGGGTCGCCGAGGTCTTCGGAAACCTGCGCCGGGCGCAGCGCGTCTCGGTCGTGGTGCCGGGCGTCGACACCGACGTACTGAACTTCCAGCGCACCGACCGCGAGTACTCCGCGCCCGTCGGCATGGCGAAGTCTTTGTACTTCGCGGAGCGCACGGCGAGCCGGAGCACGCGTACGGCCGTGATCGCCTGGGCCGACTACACGGCGCCCAGCGGGATCGGCATGGACGCGGCCACCGCCATGCGCGCCGAGGAGGGCGCGGTCCGGCTCAACGCCCTCGTACGGGCGCTGCCCGGCCGCGCGCCGGTCGTGCTCGCCTGCCACAGCTACGGATCCGTGGTCTGCGGCGTCGCCGCGCACACGCTGCCGTCCCGGGTGTCCGACATCGCGGTCGCGGCCAGCCCCGGGATGCGCGTCGAGAGGGCCGCGCAGCTGCGGACCTCCGCCCGGGTGTGGGCCATGCGGGACCCCGACGACTGGATCCAGGACGTGCCGCATCTGGAAGTCGGCGGGCTCGGCCACGGCGCCGACCCGGTGTCGTCGGGATTCGGGGCGCGAGTGCTGTCCGCGCACGACGCGAAGGGCCACGGCGGCTATTTCGAGCCGGGCACGGAGAGCCTGCGCAACTTCGCCGAGATCGGCATTGGCGCATACCCCGCTGTGCGCTGCGCCCACAAGGATGATGGGTGCGCGGAGGGTTTGTCCGACGCGGCTGAAGCCGGACGCGCGTAGAGAACTGAGGAAAAACAGCGGTTCGCAGGGGGAGGGGACAGGAAGCGCATGCCGCATACGAGGGCACGCATGGGTGACGTGCTGGCCGGATTTCATGCCGCCTGGGAGTTCGAGTCCGACTCCGTGCTCATCCGCTTCGAACGGGGAATTCGTACACCGAAGCTCTTCCAGGCACTCGGCGAGCGCCGCATTCCCCTCGAGGCGATCGCGGCAGTGACGCTCTCCCGGGCAAGCGCGGGACGGTCGTTCTGCGCGTCGAACCGCGACCGGGCGCGGATCCTCTGATGGAGGCGGCCGCGGGACAGCTCAAGGAAGCGTGCGATCCCTACCGTCTCGTGCTCCCCGGCGAGTGCGAGACTCTCGCCGAGTACTACGCGGACGAGCTGAGAGCCCGGCTTGTCCGCGACGGGACACTCTGGTTTCGCGAACAGGGCGCCGCCCAGGCCGACCCCAACGCCTTGGCCGAGGCCGAGCCGCTGTACACGTCCCTGGGCTTCGTACGCGAACCGGACCCCTCGATGCGGCTGACACTGTGAGCCGCTTAGGCTCATTCCCATGTCCTTGCCCATGTCCTTGCAGAGTCTGGCGCTGATCGAGCACTGGCCCGTCCCCACCGCCGCCGCGGCGGTCGTACGCGCGGACGGCACACTGCTCGGGGCGCACGGGCCCACCGGGCAGCGGTTCGCGCTCGCCTCGGTCACCAAGCCGCTCGCGGCGTACGCGGTGCTGGTCGCGTACGAGGAGGGCGCGATCGACCTCGACGAGCCGGCCGGGCCAGAGGGCTCGACCGTCCGGCATCTCCTCGCGCACACCAGCGGGCTGGCCTTCGGCGAGCACCGGGTGACGGCGGCACCCGGGCCGCGGCGGCTGTACTCCAACGCCGGCTTCGAGCAGCTCGGGGACCATGTGGCGAAGGCGACGGAGATTCCGTTCGCGGAGTATCTGCGGCAGGCGGTGCTCGAACCGCTCGGGATGACGGGGACGACGCTGGACGGCTCCCCAGCCAAGGACGGTGTCTCGACGGTCGACGACCTGGTCCGCTTCGCGGCGGAGGTGCAGGCGCCTCGGCTGCTCGATCCCCGGACGGTCGCGCAAGCCGCGACGGTGCAGTACCCGGGGACAAAGGGTGTCCTGCCGGGGTACGGCCACCAGAACCCCAACGACTGGGGGCTCGGCTTCGAGATCCGCGACGCCAAGTCGCCCCACTGGACGGGCGCTTCGTCCTCGCCTCGCACCTTCGGTCACTTCGGGCAGTCCGGTACGTTCCTGTGGATCGACCCGGTCGCGGGGGTCGCGTGTGCGGCCCTCACCGACCGGGCGTTCGGGCCGTGGGCGGTTGAGACGTGGCCCTCTTTCACGGACTCGGTGCTCGCGGAGTTGCACACCTGAGCTGTCGGACTTCCTCCCAGCTACCCCAGCATCTCCCACAGCAGCAGCTCCACCGCAGTTCCCGCCACCGCCTCCAAGTCCTTCGCGTGCGTGACGCGAGCCGCGTCCCCCGGCCCCAACTCCTCGCCGCCCAACCGCACTTCGCCGCGCACGACATGGACGTACACGAGGGAGCCGTCGGGCACCGCCGTCCGCTCCCCCGCCCCCAGCCGCCGCACATGCAGCATCGCCCCCGCCTCCGGAACCGCGTACGGCGTGGAGTCCGCGATGCCGTGGACGATCTCGTAGGCGGGGTCGCCGCCCGGTTGCAAGGGGGCCAGCCACATCTGGACGAAGACCAGCGGCTCCAAGCCGTCGTTTCGTTCTACATGGCGGACGCCGCCCGCCGAGCTGAGCCGCTGGACGTCCCCGGGGCGCACCACCGACTCGTGGCCCGCCGAGTCGCGGTGCGTCAGCTCGCCCGAGACGACCCAGGTCACGATCTCGGTGTGGCTGTGCGGATGCTCGTCGAAGCCGGCGCCGGGCGCGAGCCGCTCCTCGTTGCAGGCGATGACCGCGCCGAAGCGCAGGTTGTCCGGGTCGTAGTGGGGCCCGAAGGAGAAGGCGTGCAGGGAGGAGATTCCGGTCTGCGGGTCCCCTCCGCGGTAGCGCTCGTCAGCGCGCCGTACGTCCATCACAGAGCCCACGTTAGACCCGCGGTCCCCCCACCTGAGACCCGCCGCCGCACACTCCCGTCCGGATAAGGCAGTCTGGTCCCGTGCCCGAACCCGAAGCCAGCAACACCAAAACCGCAGCGCACACCGTCCACGCGCACTCCGCGACTCTGAAGCGGCTGGAGCAGTCCTCCGGAAGCCTTGCCGCACAAGCCATCGCGCGCATGGACGAGACGCTGCCGTGGTACCGGGCGATGCCCCCGGAGAACCGTTCCTGGATTGGGCTCGTCGCCCAGGCCGGTATCGCCGCTTTCACCGAGTGGTTCCGGCATCCCGACGCGCCTCAGGCCATCTCGACGGATGTGTTCGGCACCGCCCCGCGCGAGCTGACCAGGGCGATCACCCTGCGTCAGACCGTGGAGATGGTGCGGACGACGATCGAGGTGATGGAGAGTGCGATCGATGAGGTCGCGGCTCCCGGCGACGAGTCCGTCCTGCGCGAGGCCCTGCTCGTCTACGCCCGCGAGATCGCCTTCGCCACCGCCCAGGTGTACGCACAGGCCGCCGAGGCACGCGGTGCCTGGGACGC
>CAMLJW010000100.1 GCA_946480485.1 uncultured Streptomyces sp.
CTGGTGGGAGAATCCACCGGTTCGCCCGCCAGGGGGCGGGGTTCGTGGTGCCGGCCGACGCGCCGCAGTTCGAATCCGGAGTGCACGGCTGCCTTCTCCACCTCGGACAGCAGCCAGGTCTTGCCGATGCCTGGGGGGCCGCTGATCCGCAACTCGCAGCTCGTCCGCGATGTGGCGACCCGCTGGAGGAGCTCGGATACGCGGGTCATCTCGGGTTCTCGGCCGTGTGTGGTACTCCAACCGGCTTGTGCCAGGGGCTTGCCTTCCGCCGGGCTTCGTTCTTCGCTCATGCGAACGGTTCCCAGTGGTTTTCCCTGCCATCCGTAGCTCACCGGCTCAGCTCCGTTTCCGTATCGCTTCTCGAACTGCTCGACGCGTCCCGCCATGTCCAGCACTCGGGCGGGTGCGGAAGGCACGGCTCGCGGCGCGGTCCCGGAAGTTCAGCTCGGCCCGGAACCAGGCGGCCCCGATCACCTTTGTTGTTGCAGGTGACGTTGTGGGCCGGGTCGCTGTCGTCGCCCTCGTCGCAGGTGCCACGCCACTTCTTGGCGATGACGTCCGCGTCGGGGCGGGGCTCCGAGAGCGGGGCAAGCATCGGGTTCGTCGCCCACAGGCCCTTCTTTGGCGACGCGGGAGCGATCGGCTTCACCACCGTGGAGCGGGTCACCGCCGCCACGCCCGGCGTGGCGGCCAGCTTCGCGGCTTGCCTGCCGGTGAGCCGGGCGGCGAATCCGTTGAACGTGTAGTCGTAGTCGTACAGCTTCTTCGCGCCCGGGACGGCATCCAGCCCTCGTCCCGGCAGGAGTCCAGATGCCGTACGTAGTTCCGGACCGCGGCGGAGTCCTCGTCGAGCCGCTTGCCCGGGGCGGGTGCCGTCCGCTTCAGCGCGGGGCAGTCCGCCCTCGTTTCCGCTGTTTGCCGGGAAGTTGGCGTCCGCGGCCCGGGCGGGAGCGATGACGGCGGTCAGCGTCAGGGCTCCGGCGAGGAGTGGCGCGAGAGCGGTCATGGCTGCTCTCGGGCGTATGTGCTGGTGGGTCAACTGTGGTCCATGTCGTCGAATGTGTGTGGCACCGATCCCCCTGGCCCCAATTTCCACCGGTGACTACGCCGGTAGTTACGTTGAAGCCTCAAATGTCGGCCGGTCTGCACAATTGTTTTACAACCGAGCCCCGAAGTTCCCCTGTAATTTGACCCGCCGTACTTCTCAACCTGCGTTAAAGGAAGCCAAAAAGTTCAAAAGGAAAAACCGCGAAGGTTGTTCACCGCCCGACAGGCGGCTGTGCCGGGCGCGGGTGAGCGCCGTCGTGGGTGGCGCGCAGCCTCGCCACAGCCCACCGGGTGGCTGCTCCGGGCCACCGGGGAGCCGCGTTGGCGTGCGCCCAGGCCCGTGCGGACGCCGCTCGGAGGCGGCGCTGGACATCGAGCGCGCCGCGCGCCGCCGGCACGCCGAGGAGGCCGCGGGGCTTGAGGCCCTCCGGGAGGCCGTCGGGGCCGAGGCGCAGGAGGTGATGCGCCAGGTACGGAAGGCCGAGGACGGGATCGACACCCTGGTCCGGGAGGCCGAGGCGGCCCGCACGGCCCAGCACACCGCGATCGCGGGGACCGGCCGGCGCCGAGGCCCGTCGTACGGCCGGCGCCGAGGCCGGGTCGGTCGCCGCCGCGGAGGAGAAGGACACCGCCCGCGGCCTGCGCTCGTACGCCGCCGGTGAACTCCTCGACCTCCTGCGCTGTCCACCCGGCTCCGCCTGGCCCGCGCAGGAGGCTGACTGGGCCGGCGCTGAACTCCCGCCGGCCGTGACCGCCGTACACGAGGCGATCCTCGCCGCGACCCGCGACCTCACCCCCACCGAGACCAGCATCAAGCAGTCGGTCACCCGTCTCACCAAGGCCCTGGACGACCTGCAGGCGCAACTCGCCGCCGCCGGACAGGACTACCGGCCGGAATGGGACGGCTCCGACGGAGTCATCCTCGTCCGCGTGGCCGACGAGGAAGGCCCCCTGTCCCGTCGCCGCCTTCGCTCAGAAGATCGCGGCACACCGCCGCGACCAGGCCGAACTGCTCTCCGACTCCGAGCAGCGCATCCTGGAGGACGCCCTGCTCACCCGGCTCGCCCAGCAGATCCACGACCGCACCGTCGACGCCCGCGACCTCATCAGGCGCGCTGACGCGCTTTGCCGGACGGGCCGGAAAGCGGCAGGTCCACCGGGACCGCCAGCACGTAACGCAGCCGGCCGGCGTGCAGCCAGGCCTGCAGTCCCCGGTCGCGTCGGTAGCCCACAAGCAGACGTATCGTCAGACTGCAGTCGGGAAGTCAGCAGTGTGAGCGACGACACCTCAAGTAACTCGTCGGTAGGGACATTTGACTCTATTGGTGCCGCGAACCCGCCCGAATAATTCTCAAAGGGAACGTAAAGGGAAACTTTTCGAGAGACGGAGCAGGATGTGGCCAAGAGGAGCAGCAAGAACAAGAAGATCCGGCTCGCGGCAATCGCAGCGGCACTGTCCACCGGCGGGATCGTCATCGCCCTGCTGCCATCGGCCAACGCCGACCAGAAGGCGCCCCAAGTATCGGCGAAAAACGCTGACGCCTTGGTCGAGGCCGAGTCGTTCGACAATGTCATGGTAAAAGCGCCCTCTAAATTTGCCAGCGTTCGCTTCGGCGAGCCCAAGAGCTGTATCAATATCACCGGGGAGTGGAACAGTGGCAAGGTCGGCGTATGGAAGGGCGTGAATACCCTTTTCTACATGTTCAAAAATCGTGATTGCAAGATGGATTCAGGCTCTAACCTGTCGGCCGACGACTATCTGGTCCGTCAATCTCCCGCGCCAGGGCAGAAGGGTAGCGAGCTGACCAACTGGTGGGTTGATCTCACCAGCGAGCCCGAGTGACCGGTAGTGGTCGTGGATATCACCTGCTACTTGCATAACATGTGAACTCAGACAATTGCTTTTCTACCCGATAAGGGCAACTCCATGCGCCTCTACCCCAGCTGTAGATCGTGATCTTGCTGGTCAGTGTGGCCCGCCACCCAGTCCGGCTCCTCCGTGGCGCCGAGCAGCCCGTACAGCGCGAGCGAGGGGCGAACCGCTCCTCGTCTCGCTGGCCGCGTGGCTGGAAGCGGATCTGCTGTGGTACGAACAGTGGCCGACCAGTCAATTCGACGGTGATGTAGAGGAGTTCAGGCAATGCGATAGGTCGGAACAGCTCCGTACGGGAATTCAAGCCGTCCAGCGGGTCGTAGGCAGGGCCCGCACGGCATCACGCGCCCCCGCCCGGTGGAGGGGGACGAGCAGGCTCTAACGTGACCCGCGTGACTCCCTTCACCGATGACGCGCACACTTCCGAAGTCCCGGGCCGCTACGGTCCGACGGCGACCACCGAGGCCGAGCCCCGCGGGGTGGGCCCTGTGCGCACCGAGTACTCGCCCGCGCACGACGGCGACCCCGATCCCGGCGAGATCGTGTGGACCTGGGTGCCCTTCGAGGAGGACGACGGCCGTGGCAAGGACCGCCCGGTGCTCGTCGTCGCCCGTGAGGCCGCCGGGACGCTGCTCGCCGTCCAGCTGTCGAGCAAGCGGCACTCGGGCGACCGGGAATGGGTGGCGATCGGCAGCGGGCCGTGGGACCGGTCGGGGCGCGACTCGTGGGTGGACGTGGACCGGGTGCTGCGGCTGCACGAGACGGGGATGCGCCGGGAGGCGTGTGCGCTGGACCGGATGCGGTTCAACCTGGTGGTGCACCGGCTGAGGGAGCGCTTCGGCTGGCGCTGAGCACGGCCGTGCGGCATGGAGCCCCGGGTTCGGGACGGGCCGTGTAAGGGCGGGGCGAAAACACCCGAGTGATCCCCCCGTCGTGCTCAAGCACGCATCGTGAGCGATCCTTGTACTGCGCCACAACAGAGTTCCCCGGTCCCGAGAGCACCCATACGCACCCTTGTGCGAACCGAAGCGAGGGTCTTGGTAAACGGGTGGTTGCCGACCCGGCCCATCCGACACCGGGCCGGCGGCATGGTGGAATCTCAGGAGGATCCCGACATGTCCGATTCGGTAAGTGACTGTACGGAGTCCCGCTCCGCCGTCACCGAAGCCGAGGTGGAGGCCTTGGTCCGGGGCATCTGCTTCAAGACCGGGCCGCCCCGCTTCCTCGGTGTCGAAGTGGAATGGCTGGTCCACGAGCTGCGTTCCCCGCGGCTCCCCGTAACACCGGAACGACTCGAAGCGGCGTACGCCGCACTGCGGACCCTGCCCCTGCGGTCGACGCTCACGGTCGAACCCGGCGGCCAGCTGGAGCTCAGCTCCCCTCCCGCCACCTCCCTGACGGAGTGCATCGGGTCCGTCTCCGCCGACCTCGACGCCGTACGCGCCGTACTGCGCGAGGCGGATCTCCACCTCACCGGAGTGGGCCAGGACCCCTGGCACCCACCCACCCGCTTCCTCCATGAGCCGCGCTACGACGCCATGGAGAGGTACCTCGACCGCACGGGTCCCGAGGGCCGCGCCATGATGTGCGGCTCGGCCTCCGTCCAGGTGTGCCTGGACGCCGGGTACGAGGAGCCCGGACCGCTGGGGCACGGGCGGCGCTGGTGGCTGGCGCATCAGCTGGGCGCCGTTCTGGTGGCCGCGTTCGCGAACTCGCCGATGGCCCGGGGGCGGTACACCGGCTGGCGCTCGACCCGGCAGTCCCTGTGGACCGCGATGGAGCCGGGCCGCGCCGCCGCCCCGCCTCTCGCCGGCGATCCGCGGGCGGCCTGGGCGCGGCACGTGCTGGACACGCCGGTGATGTGCGTACGGGCGCCGAGCGGCGCCTGGGACGTACCGGACGGCATGAGTTTCCGCTCCTGGACCCGGTCCCGCACGCCGCCGGACCTGGAGGATCTCGACTACCACCTGACGACACTGTTTCCGCCGGTACGTCCGCGTGGCCATCTGGAACTCCGCATGATCGACGCGCAGCCGGGCGACGACGGATGGATCGTGCCGCTCGCCGTGACCGCCGCGTTGTTCGACGATCCGGAGGCGACCGAGACCGCGTACCGGACCGTCAAACCGCTGGCGGAGCGGGCCGGATCGCTGGCCGCTCCGCGCAACCCCCTATGGATCGCGGCCGCCCGCTCCGGGCCGGCCGATCCCGAGCTGTGCGAGGCGGCGGTCACCTGTTTCGCGGCGGCGGCCGAGGCCCTCCCCAGGCTCGGCGCCACCCCCGAAGTCCGGGAAGCCGTCGCGGAGTTCACCGACCGCTATGTGGCCAGGGGCCGCTGCCCCGCCGACGACCTGCTCGACACCCACCACCCGATCGACGCCCATAACCCCGATCGACACACACGGCCCCGTTGACGCCCACGAACCGATTGACCGAGCGCACGGCAAGCAGCACCTGCTCCACGGGAAGGACGTCCGCCCATGACCGACCCCGGATCCCGCACGGCCCCCCAGACGCTCCGTGAGCGCGCGCTGGCGGCGTTGACCACGGCCCGCGACCGCACCGCCCTGCTGACCTCCTGCGTGGAGGATCCCGACCTCACCGCTCAGCACTCGCCGTTGATGTCCCCACTGGTCTGGGACCTCGCGCACATAGGCAACCAGGAGGAGATGTGGCTGCTGCGGGAGGTCGCGGGCCTGGACGCGATGCGGCCCGAGATCGACGGCCTGTACGACGCGTTCGAGCACTCGCGTGCCGAGCGGCCCTCGCTGCCGCTGCTGCCGCCGGGCGAGGCCCGCCGCTATGCCGCCGAGGTGCGCGGCAGGGCGCTCGACGTCCTGGAGAGCACGGCGTTCCGGGGCACGCGGCTGACCGAGGCGGGCTTCGCCTTCGGCATGATCGCGCAGCACGAGCAGCAGCACGACGAGACGATGCTGATCACCCATCAGCTGCGCAGGGGGCCCGCGGCCCTCACGGCGCCGGACCCCGCGCCCGCGCCACCCTTCACCGGACCGGCCGAGGTCCTGGTCCCCGGCGGACCGTTCACGATGGGCACCTCGGCCGAGCCGTGGGCGCTGGACAACGAGCGGCCCGCGCACCAGCGTCTCGTACCGCCCTTCTTCATCGACACCACGCCGGTGACGAACGCCGCGTACCAGGCGTTCATCGCGGACGGCGGCTACACCGAGCCGCGCTGGTGGGCCCCCGACGGCTGGTCCCACATCCGGGCCCACGGCATCGAGGCTCCGCTGTTCTGGCGCCGCGAGGGCGGGGACTGGCTGCGGCGGCGCTTCGGAGTCACCGAGCTCGTACCGCCCGACGAGCCGGTGCTGCACGTCAGTTGGTACGAGGCGGACGCGTACGCGCGCTGGGCGGGGCGGCGGCTGCCCACCGAGGCCGAATGGGAGAAGGCGGCCCGGCACGACCCGGCGGCGGGCCGCTCCACGCGCTACCCGTGGGG
This sequence comes from uncultured Streptomyces sp., assembly GCA_946480485.1. The sequence continues at coordinate 6,381 of CAMLJW010000100.1, forward strand.
TGACACCGACCCGACCCCCGAGCACGCCAACCTCGGCCAGCGCCATCTGCGCCCGGCGCCGGCCGGAAGTTATCCGGCTGGTGCGTCGCCGCTCGGCGTGCGGCAGTTGATGGGTGACGTGTGGGAGTGGACGGCCGGCGACTTCCTGCCCTATCCGGGGTTCACGGCCTTCCCGTACAAGGAGTACTCGGAGGTGTTCTTCGGGCCGGAGCACAAGGTGCTGCGCGGCGGCTCGTTCGCCGTCGACGCGGTGGCCTGCCGGGGCACGTTCCGCAACTGGGACTATCCGATCCGGCGGCAGATCTTCTCCGGGTTCCGTACGGCACGGGACGCCACCGCGGAGACGGAGGCCTTCTGATGTGTCGTCATCTCGCCTACCTGGGACCCGAGGAGCCGCTCGGTCGACTCCTCGTGGAGCCGGCGCACAGCCTGTTCCGCCAGTCGTGGGCGCCGCGACGACAGCGGCACGGAACCGTCAACGCCGATGGTTTCGGGGTGGGTTGGTATGCCGAAGGGGATCCGCGGCCCGCGCGGTACCGGCGTACCGGACCCGTCTGGAGCGACCAGTCCTTCGCCGACCTGGCGCGGGTGGTGCGCTCGGGCGCGCTGCTCGCCGCGGTGCGTGACGCGACCGTGGCGGGTGCGGACGGGGAGGCCGCGGCGGCTCCGTACACGGCGGGCCCCTGGCTGTTCAGCCACAACGGCGCGATCAGCGGCTGGCCGCGCTCCCTGGCAGCGCTCGCGCGGACCCTGCCGCCCGCCGAGCTCCTGTCGCTGGAGGCGCGCTGCGACTCGGCCCTGGTCTGGGCCCTGGTCCTGAACCGGCTGCGCGGCGGTGACGACGAGGGGCAGGCGCTCGCCGACACGGTCCTGGAGGTCGCGGCGGCGGCCCCCGGCTCACGGTTGAACCTCCTGCTCACCAACGGCGAGACGATCGCGGCGACCGCCTGGGGCGACACCCTCTGGTACCTGACCGAGCCCGGCCGGCGCACCGTCGTGGCATCCGAGCCGTACGACGACGATCCGCACTGGCGGGAGGTGCCCGACCGCACCCTGCTGGCCGCGAGCCGCACGGAGGTCCTACTCACGCCACTCAAGGACGTCGCAGAGCACACGGACGTCGAAGTGCACCTGGCACCCGACCCACCCGAGGAGCCCACCTCGTGAGCCCATTCCTGGTCACCCCGCACCCTGCCCGAGGACGCCACCGACACCGCGCTACGCGCCGACGTAGTCCACGGCCTCACTCGCACACCCACAACGCTCACGAACGGTCTCGCGCTGCCCGGCACCCCCGGGCCGCGGCTCGTCGCGTTCCTGGGCGGCACGATCGGCAATCGGATGCCCGGCGAACGCGCCACGTTCCTCGCCTCCGTACGCGCCCTCCTGTCCCCCGGCGACGCCCTGCTGCTCGGCACCGACCTGGTGAAGGACGAGTCCGTCCTGGTCGCCGCCTACGACGACGCGGCCGGGGTGACGGTCGCGCTATGTCGGTCCTTCGTTTTGTCCGTTGTCCGGCCGCAGTGCTCACACTCACCGTTTGGAGGGTCCTCGTCGCTGCGGGCATCGCCGCCTCAGTCGGTGAACTACAACCCCTGACCTGCACTGATATGGCGACGACCGAAGAGAGGCACTCATGACCGGCACCCGTGGCTACGACTACACCGACACTCTCGAGGCCGAGCACTACGCCAAGGCACTGCGCGCCGACATCCTCGACGGGCTGACCCGCACTCCCAAGTCCACGGCACCCACCTGGTTTTAAGACGGCCGGGGCAGCGAACTCTTTGAAGAAATCACCCAGCTCCCGGAATACCCCCTGTGGCGAGCTGAACTGGGGCTGCTGCAACTGCACGCCCGCGACATCGCCGCCCGAACGGCAGCCCGCGGCCTTGTCGAGCTCGGGTCCGGGAGTTCGACCAAAACCAAGCTGATCATCGAGGCCCTGAGGCCGACGGGCCTCCACTACGTGCCGGTCGATGTCAGCGCAGATGCCCTCCACCAGGCCAGCGCCCAACTCGTCCAGGACTACCCGGGGATTCGTCTTCACGCCCTCCGCACCGACTTTACGGCTCCGCTCGTCCTGCCGGAATTGCCGGAAGCCGGCCCTAGCCTCTTCGCCTTCCTCGGCAGCACACTGGGCAATTTCCGCCGGCCCGCACGCGACCCCTTCCTACGCGGCCTCCGGGACATCATGCGCCCCGAGGACTTCCTTCTGCTCGGCGCCGACCTGGTGAAAAACGAGCAAGAAATGATCGCCGCCTACGACGACACCCAGGGCGTTACCGCCGAATTCGACAAACATCTACTCTACGTCCTGAACCGCGAACTGGACGCCGACTTCGACCCTGACGCCTTCGACCACGTAGCCATGTGGAACAGCACTGAAAGCCACATTGAAATGAGGCTGCGAAGTCGAGCCGAGCAACTGGTCAAGATTCGCGGACTCGCCCTGGCGGTTCAATTCGAACGCGGAGAGGAATGGATCACCGAGCGCAGTGCCAAGTTCACCAGGGAGGGACTGCACGACGAAATGGCCAGAGCAGGTCTCCGTACACACGAACTCTGGGCAGACTCCGACGCCGGGTTCGCTCTGATTCTCGCCAGTGCTGAATAGACAAACGGGGCCTGCGGTCGCATGAGCTGACAGTGACTTGGCCCCACCACTGGTGCTCGGCACCGGTCTCACCGGACTCCGCCCCCTTGAGTTGAGGGACCTGCCCGCTGCACACCCCTATGCACGGCACAGAGCTGCACTGCGATGCCGTCATCGCCGAGAGCTGCCGGATCAGGCGTGAAGCCGACCCTTGCTGCGCATGGCGGCGCGGACGCGTTCCTCGGCCAGACCGCGGCCTGCGATGTGCGGGGTGGTGGCGCGGCGCCGGGCCTCTTCGAGAACGGTGACGGCGTTGGCGCGCAGCCGCTTGGAGATCGTCTCGAAGATGAGTCACGGGTGTGTTCCTCCGGTAGGGCGCGGGCGATGAGTTGGGCGAGGTGGGTGCCGTCGCGGTCGGTCCGCTGGCTGATCTGGGTGCGGCAGCTGAAGCCGTCGGCCAGGACGACCGTGTCCGGTGCGGCGGCACGCACGGCGGGCAGCAGGGCCTGCTCGCCTGCCGCGACGGACACGTCGTAGTGGCCACCCTCGAAGCCGAAGTTCCCCGCCAGACCGCAACAGCCGGAATCCAGCACGCTGTTGTCGACCCCCATCGCCGCCAGCAGCGAACTGTCGGCGGTGAAGCCGCTCGTGACGTGCTGGTGGCAGTGGGTCTGGCTGAGGGACCGGGCGTCGATGCGCGGAGGCTGCCAGCCGGGGGTGTGATGGAGGAGGAGTTCGGCGAGGGTGCGGGTGGATGCGGCGAGCGCACGCGCATCGGTGTTGCCGTCCAGGAGTTATCCCCCTAGCGGTGAACTGGCCACGGCCGGACTCGAGATGCCGCACTGGTGGACGGACGAGGAGCAACGGTCCGCGCTGTCGCTCAGCATGGCCCGGTGACGGGTCGCGGACCGCCGCCTCGTACGGCACCGTGGAATGACGCGTGGCACACCGGCCACCGCGGAGAGGAGCACCCGCATGACCAACCACACGTACCGGGTCACCGAGATCGTCGGCACCTCGCCCGACGGCGTCGACCAGGCGATCCGCAACGGGATCGGCCGAGCCTCGCAGACCCTGCGCAACCTGGATTGGTTCGAGGTCACGGAGGTCCGCGGCCAGATCGAGAACGGGCGGATCGAGCACTACCAGGTCGGCCTGAAGGTCGGCTTCCGGCTGGAGGACGAGGAGTGACTGCTCCGGGCTTCGACCGCCTCCTTCACGAAGCGAGCCACCTCCTTCACGAAACAGGCCGGTCAGGTGCGGCCCTCGCGCTCCTGCGCCACTTTCAGCGCCGCGGACGTGGCCGCCCAGCGCGCCCGTACGACCGTGAAGCCCGCCCGCTCGGCGTCCTCGCAGACCAGCTCGTCGTCGTCCACGAGCACGCGGACCTCGCGGTTTCGCACGAGCCCGCGGAGGATCTCCAGCTTGGTGCGCCGGGCGGGCCTGCGGTCGTCGTTGCGGCGCATCCAGATGCGGCCGTCGGGCAGACCCTGCGCGGCCAGCCAGACCACCGTGTCCTTCCGGCACCGCTCGGGCCGCCCGGTCAGATAGGCGACCTCGCACTCCTGCGCGTGCTCCAGCGCGAGCGCCACCCCCTCGGCCAGCGGCGGATCGTGCGGCGCCGCCGCGAAGAAGGCGTCCCAGTCCCGGGGCCTCCGCTCCAGGAAGCACTGCCGGTGCGCGGTGTCGGCGAGCGTGTTGTCGAGGTCGAACACCGCGAGCGGCCGGTGCTGGTCCAACCGGGTGACCGGCCCGTGCTGGTCCGACCTGATGAGCCTGTTGTTGTCCGTCACGTCGCCCACCCTAGAGCCGACCAGACCTGACCGGGCCCTGCCGACCTGGCCGGGCCGGGCCGGCAGGGGCCGGCAGGGCCCAGCCGCCGGGACCGGCTCAGCCCGGACCGGCTCCGCTCTGCTCCCGGGCCACCCACGCCCCGTTCCGCCCATCCTGGCGGGACCGGGGATGAGCACCACTCCCGGTCCCGCCCGTCCGCACACTGCCGGCGAACGACGTACGGCTAACGTCTGCCCGACTTGCGGGTCGCGCGCAGCCACTCCTTGTTCATGCCCGTGATGGAGACCAGGGGGATGCCCTTCGGGCATGCGGTGGCGCACTCGCCGGTGAGCGTGCAGCCGCCGAAGCCCTCCTCGTCCATGTGCCCCACCATGTCGAGCACCCGCGTCTCGCGCTCGGGCGCGCCCTGCGGCAGGACGTTGAGGTGGTTGATCTTCGCCGAGGTGAAGAGCATCGCCGCGCCGTTCGGGCAGGCCGCCACGCACGCGCCGCAGCCGATGCACTCGGCATGCTCGAAGGCGAAGTCCGCGTCCGGCTTCGGTACGGGCGTCGCGTGGGCCTCGGGGGCGGCGCCGGTCGGGGCGGTGATGTAACCGCCGGCCTGGATGATCCGGTCGAAGGCGCTCCGGTCGACCACGAGGTCCTTCACGACCGGGAACGCCGAGGCCCGCCACGGCTCGAGGTCGATCGTGTCGCCGTCCTGGAAGGACCGCATATGGAGCTGGCAGGTGGTGGTGCGCTCCGGGCCGTGCGCGTCACCGTTGATCATGAGCGAGCAGGCGCCGCAGATGCCCTCGCGGCAGTCGTGGTCGAAGGCGACCGGGTCCTCGCCCTTGAGGATGAGTTCCTCGTTGAGGGTGTCCAGCATCTCCAGGAAGGACATGTCGGCCGAGATGCCGTCCACTTGGTAGGTGGACATCGCTCCGTCGGCGTCGGCGTTCCGCTGCCGCCAGACGCGCAGGGTGAGCTTCATGCGTAGCTCCGCTGAGTGGGGTGGACGTACTCGAAGACGAGGTCTTCCTTGTGCAGCACCGGTGCGTCACCGGTGGCGGTGAACTCCCAGGCCGCCGCGTACGAGAACTCCTCGTCCCTGCGGGCCGCCTCGCCGCCCGGGGTCTGGGACTCCTCGCGGAAGTGGCCGCCGCAGGACTCGGCGCGGTGCAGGGCGTCGAGGCACATGAGCTCGGCGAGCTCCAGGTAGTCGACGACGCGGTTGGCCTTCTCCAGCGACTGGTTGAGCTCCTCGCCGGTGCCGGGGACCTTGATGCGCCGCCAGAACTCCTCGCGGATCCGCGGGATGCGCTCCAGGGCCTTGCGCAGCCCGGTGTCCGTACGCGCCATGCCGCAGAACTCCCACATCAGCTCGCCGAGTTCGCGGTGGAAGGAGTCGGGGGTGCGGTCGCCGTCGACGGCGACCAGCAGGTTGAGGCGCTCCTCGGTCCTGGCCAGCACCTCCTGGACGACGGGGTGTTCGACGGTCACCTCGTCATGGTGGGGGTTGCGGGCGAGGTAGTCGTTGATCGTGGACGGCAGCACGAAGTAGCCGTCGGCCAGGCCCTGCATCAGCGCGGACGCGCCGAGCCGGTTCGCCCCGTGGTCGGAGAAGTTGGCCTCGCCGATCGCGAAGAGCCCCGGAATGGTGGTCTGGAGGTCGTAGTCGACCCACAGGCCGCCCATCGTGTAGTGCACGGCGGGGTAGATCCGCATCGGGACCTCGTACGGGTTCTCCGCGGTGATCCGCTCGTACATGTCGAAGAGGTTTCCGTACTTCTCCTCGACCCTGGCGCGGCCCATCCGCTCGATGGCGTCCGCGAAGTCGAGGTAGACGCCCTGTCCGCCGGGTCCGACGCCCCGCCCTTCGTCGCAGACGTTCTTGGCGGCCCGGGACGCGATGTCACGCGGCACGAGGTTGCCGAAGGACGGGTAGACGCGCTCCAGGTAGTAGTCGCGCTCGTCCTCGGGGATCTCGTTCGCCGGACGGTTGTCGCCCTTCGTCTTGGGGACCCAGATCCGGCCGTCGTTGCGCAGGGACTCGCTCATCAGCGTCAGCTTGGACTGGTGCTCGCCGGTGCGCGGGATGCAGGTCGGGTGGATCTGGGTGAAGCAAGGGTTGGCGAAGTACGCGCCGCGCCGGTGCGCCCGCCAGATCGCGGTGGCGTTGGAGTTCATGGCGTTCGTCGACAGGTAGAAGACGTTGCCGTAGCCGCCGGAGGCGAGGACGACGGCGTCCGCGAAGTACGTGTCGATACGACCGGTGATCAGATCGCGGGCCACGATGCCGCGCGCCCGGCCGTCCACCACGATCAGGTCCAGCATCTCGGTGCGCGGGTGCATCTCGATGGTGCCGGCGGCGATCTGCCGGGACAGTGCCTGGTACGCACCGAGCAGCAGTTGCTGGCCCGTCTGGCCGCGGGCGTAGAAGGTCCGGGAGACCTGTACGCCGCCGAAGGACCGGGTGTCGAGGAGGCCGCCGTACTCGCGGGCGAAGGGCACGCCCTGCGCCACGCACTGGTCGATGATCCCGACGGAGATCTGCGCCAGGCGGTGGACGTTGGACTCGCGGGCCCTGAAGTCCCCGCCCTTGACGGTGTCGTAGAACAGCCGGTGGACGGAGTCGCCGTCGTTGCGGTAGTTCTTCGC
>CAMLJW010000101.1 GCA_946480485.1 uncultured Streptomyces sp.
AGGACGCGCTGGACCTCGGCGGGGCCACTGACCTGCCGCACTTGGCAGGGGTACTGGCCAGGGCGAGGGTGGCGGTGGTCGGCAATACCGGGCCGGCGCATCTCGCCGCCGCCGTGGGGACCCCGGTCGCCTGTCTGTTCGCCCCGGTGGTGCCGGCCGAGCGCTGGGGCCCGTACGGCGTCCCGCACGTCCTGCTCGGGGATCAGGGCGCACCGTGCGCGGGCAGCCGTGCACGCCACTGCCCGGTGGCGGGGCACCCCTGCCTCGACGGGGTGGGCGACGCCGAGGTGCTGGCCGCGGTGGCCGCGCTCGGTGACGACCGGACGGATCCCGGGCCGGACCCGCCGCCGGCAGCGGGCGGCGGGCCCGAAACGGAACGAGGAGCGACCGTATGAACATTCTGTTGTGGCATGTGCACGGCTCCTGGACGACGGCATTCGTCCAGGGTCCCCACAGCTACCTCGTTCCGGTGACACCGGGCCGCGACCCGGACGGGCTCGGGCGGGCCCGTACGTTCTCCTGGCCCGCCCCGGTGCGTGAGACAACCCCCGACGAACTGCGCGACACGCCGGTGGACCTGGTGATTCTCCAGCGGCCGCACGAACTGGAGCTGGCCGAACACTGGCTGGGCGGACGCCGTCCCGGCCGTGATGTGCCCGCCATCTACCTGGAGCACAACGCGCCGGACGGCAACGTCCCCGACACATGCCATCCGTTCGCCGACCGGGACGATCTGACGCTGGTTCATGTGACCCACTTCAACCGGCTGTTCTGGGACTGCGGCTCCACCCGCACCGAGGTGATCGAGCACGGCGTCGTGGACCCCGGGCACCAGTACACCGGCCGGCTCGCCCGCGCGGCCGTAGTCGTCAACGAACCGGTGCGGCGCCGCCGTTACACCGGTACCGACCTGTTGCCCGCCCTGTCAGAGGCGGCGCCGCTGGACGTCTTCGGCATGCGCACCGAAGGCCTCGCCGCGCACCTGGGCATACCCGAGGACCGGTGCCGCAGCGCCGATCTGCCTCAGCGTGAGCTGCACACGGCACTGGCGGAGCGCCGCTGCTATCTGCACCCGGTGCGCTGGACGTCCCTCGGCCTGTCGCTGCTGGAGGCCATGCACCTGGGCATGCCGGTCGTGGCGCTCGCCACCACGGAGACGGTCGAGGCGGTCCCGCCCGGCGCGGGCACCCTGTCCACCCGGCCCGATGTCCTGGCGCGGGCCGCCCGGCGATACCTGGAGGAACCGGAAGCCGCTGCCGAGGACGGCGCCCGCGCACGCCACGCGGCCCTCGGGCGGTACGGACTCAAGCGCTTCCTGGGCGACTGGGAGCGTGTGATGACGGAGGCGCGCTCATGACCTCATCCCTCGGCCCCGTGGACCCCGGCGACGGGACTTTCGACGCCGACCCCGTCGGCCCCGGCGTTCTGTCGATCGCGCTCGTCTCTGAGCACGCGAGTCCCCTCGCCGCGCTGGGCGGGGTGGACGCCGGCGGCCAGAACGTGCACGTAGCGTGTCTCGCGGGCGCGCTCGCCGACCGGGGCCACCGCGTGACCGTCTACACCCGCCGTGACGCGCGTGACCTGCCCGACCGGGTGGCCCTGCGCGACGGGGTCGAGGTGCACCATGTGCCCGCCGGCCCGCCCGAGCACATTCCCAAGGACGAACTCCTTCCCTACATGGGGGACTTCGGCCGCCACCTGGCGAGGATCTGGCGGACCCGGCCGCCCGACCTGGCGCACTCGCACTTCTGGATGTCGGGACTCGCCGCACTGCGGGCGGTGGGGGAGCTGGGCCTGCCGCTGCTGCACACGTACCACGCGCTCGGCACGGTGAAGCGACGGCACCAGCGGCTGGCCGACACCAGCCCACCGAAGCGGATCGCCCACGAGACGGAGGTGGGCCTGGGCTGCGACCGGGTCATCGCCACCTGCCGCGACGAGGTCGTCGAACTGGGCAGGATGGGCATTCCCGCCGGCAAGGTCAGCATCGTGCCGTGCGGAGTCGACACCGACCTGTTCACCCCACGAGGAGCGGTCGCGGAACGGGGCTCCCACCCGCACCGACTGCTTCAACTGGGCCGCCTGGTCCCGCGCAAGGGCACGGAGATCTCCGTCAACGCCCTGGTCCTGCTGCCCGAGACGGAACTCGTCGTGGTCGGCGGGCCCCCGGCGGACCGGCTCGACGACGACCCGGAAGTGCGGCGGCTGCGCGGCATCGCCCGCAAGGCGGGCGTCGCCGACAGGGTCCGCTTCACAGGCGGCGTGCCCAGCCGGCACGTGCCGCCGTTGCTCCGTGCAGCAGACGTGGTGGTGTGCCCCGCCGACTACGAACCGTTCGGCATCGTCCCACTGGAGGCGATGGCCTGTGGCAGACCCGTCGTCGCCAGCGCGGTGGGCGGGCAGCTCGACACCGTCGCGGATCCGAGCACCGGGCGGCTGGTGGCGCCCCGGGATCCCGAGGCACTCGCGCACGCCGTAGGAGAACTCCTCGCCGACCCGGCGGCGCGGAAGGCGTGCGGGGAAGCCGGACGCCGCCGGGTCCTGTGCCGGTACGGCTGGGGGCGGGTCGCGGTAGCCACCGAGCTCGCTTACTGCGAGGTCCTTGACGCACAGACCGCCGTGACGGGGGTGGTCTGAGGCACCGATCCCTCCACAGGGCCCCCGGCCCGCGACAGCGCCCGACCGACATCGACAGTGTTCCGGCCATCGACAGCGTTCCCGACCGACAGCGGAGTAGCTACGTCCGAAGGAGGTGCGGGTCCGGCCGCCGTCCTCAGCGACGCGGTACGCCCGATCAACATGACCGAATCCACTGCACTCGATGCCGCACACCTGCACTGCCGGTCACTGGAACAGGCGCTCGGCCGCTTCCGCCGGGACGGACTGGGCCGGACAGCGGACTGGGGCGGCCGGCTCGCCGCCGTTCTTCCCGCCGGCGGGAGGCTGCTGGCCGCCGGTAACGGCGGCAGCGCGGCCCAGGCCCAGCACCTGACCGCGGAGCTGGTGGGACGGTACCGGAACGAGCGGCCCGCCTATTCGGCCATCGCCCTGCACGCCGAGACCTCCAGCGTGACCGCCATCGGCAACGACTACGGCTTCGAGCACGTGTACGCCCGGCAGGTTTCCGCGCACGGCCGTCCCGGAGACGTCCTCCTGCTGCTGTCCACCTCCGGCCGCAGCGCCAACCTGATCACGGCGGCCGTGACGGGCCGGGCCGCGGGGCTGCGCGTATGGGCGATGACCGGGCCGGCACCGAACCCGCTCGGGGAGGCCGCCGACGAAACGCTGTGCATCGACGCCGACAGCACGGCAGCCGTGCAGGAGACCCACCTCGTCGCCGTACATCTGCTCTGCGAGTGCTTCGACGCGGCGCTCGCGAACCCCGGCGTGAACTGCGGTACTGCACCCGCGCGCGCGGTCGCGCCCCGGGCGGTCTCGGCCCACCGGAGGGCATCGTGAACGGGCCGAAGCCGCTCGTGGTCGTCGGAGACGTCCTGCTCGACGAGGACATCGAAGGGGTCGCCACCCGGCTGTCACCGGACGCTTCCGCTCCCGTCGTCGACGTCACCGGCGGACGGCGTCACCCCGGCGGGGCGGGGCTGGCCGCCGTACTGGCGGCCCGGGGCGGACGCGAAGTGGTCCTGGTGACGGCTCTCGGCGACGACGCCGCAAGCGATGCCGTACGCCGTGACCTGTGCGGCCGGGTCCGCCTGGTGGAGATACCGCTGAACGGCACCCTGCCGGTGAAGACACGCGTGCTGGCGGGCGGCCGCCCCGTGGTGCGGATCGACCGGGGCGGCGGCACACCCGGCGAACCGGCTGACGGCGCGGTGCGGGACGCGCTGGCGCAGGCCCACGCCGTTCTCGTCTCCGACTACGGCCGGCACACCGCGAGCGCCGCCCGGGCACAGTTGGCCACCGTCGCCCCCCATACGCCGCTGGTGTGGGACCCCCACCCCAAGGGCGACGCGCCCCTGCCCGGAGCAAGGCTCGTCACTCCGAACGCGGCGGAGGCGTGCGCCCTGTGCGACGGCGACGGTGAATCACTGCGCGCGTACGCCCGGCGAGGCACGGAACTTGCGGACCGCTGGCGAGCGGCGGGCGTCGCCGTGACGCTCGGAGCCCGTGGTGTGCTGCTGACCAGGCCCGGCACCGGTACGCCGATGCTGGTGCCGGCGCCGTACCGGGCCACCGGTGATCCTTGCGGCGCGGGCGACTGCTTCGCCGCCACGACAGCCGCGGCTCTGGCGGACGGCGCGCTCCCGGAGGAGGCCGTGCAGCGTGCCGTCGCCGAAGCCGCCGCGTTCGTGTCGGCGGGCGGTGCCGGAAACCCGGGGCTGTGGCGGACGGTGTCTGTGTCCGGTACCGAGGAGACGTCCGGGACCGACGCGTTGGCCCTCGCGGAGTGCGTCCGGGCACGCGGCGGCACGGTGGTGGCCACAGGCGGCTGCTTCGACTTGCTGCACGCCGGTCACGTCGGCCTGCTGGAGAGCGCCCGGCGTATCGGCGACTGCCTCATCGTGTGCCTCAACTCCGACGCGTCGCTCGCCCGCCGCAAGGGCCCGGGGCGCCCGCTGAACCCGGTGGCGGACCGCGTCCGCGTCCTCGAGGCCTTCGGCAGCGTCGACGCCGTCGCGGTGTTCGAGGAGGACACACCGGAAGCACTGCTGAGCCGGCTGAGGCCCGATGTGTGGGTGAAGGGCGGCGACTACTCCGTCCAGGACCTTCCCGAGGCGGAGGTGTTGCGCGCATGGGGCGGGCAGGCGGTCGTACTCCCCTACCTCGACGGCCGCTCCACCACATTGCTGGCCCGCCGGGCAGCACAGGCGGCCGTACCGCCGCGCTTGCCTCGGTCGTGAGGCAGCCGCCGTACTCCGACCGCATCGGGCAGACCGGAGAGGTGTCCGTGAACGTACGCGCCGAAAACGCAGGAAGTACAGGAAGTGCAGGAGGTACAGGAAGCGCAGGAAGTGCTGAAAGCGTCGAAGGTGCCGAGGAGGAGAAACCGGCGCGGCCCGGCGCGTCCCGCGGCAGTGACCGGGAGGCGGCCCGACCCCGGGTGCTGGTGCTACGGGCGCTCGGGCTCGGCGATCTGCTGACCGTGGTCCCTGCGCTACGGGCGCTGCGACGGCATCTGCCCCGGCATGAGCTGGTGCTGGCGGCGCCCGAGCGGTTGTCCGCCGCCGCGGTGGCGACTGGCCTCGTGGACCGGCTGCTGCCCGCTGTCGCCCCCGGACGGGCGGTGCCCGCCGTGCTGCCCTGGGAGGGGCCGGAACCGGACCTCGCCGTGGACCTGCACGGCAACGGCCCGCCGAGCCATCTCCTGCTCCAACGACTGAGTCCCCGACGGCTCTTCGCATACGCGCACCCGCGGACGCCCGACATCTCCGGCCCCGTATGGCGGGACGACGAACACGAACGGGAACGGTGGTGCCGGCTGCTCGGCTGGTACGGCATCGAAGCTGACGCGGCGGACCTGTGGATCCCCCCGCCCGCGACGCCCAGCCCGGCGCCCGGGGCGGTCGTGGTCCATCCGGGCGCCGACGCCGCCGCTCGCCGCTGGCCCAAGGAGCGGTTCGCGGCGGCGGCGCGGGAACTGCACCGCCGCGGTCAGAGCATCGTCGTGACCGCGGGCGCGGGAGAGGAGCACCTGGCGCGTTGTGTGGCCGCGGAGGCGGGGCTGCCGTCGGCCGCCGTGCCGGGCGGCGCCGGTGACCTGCCCTTCGACCAACTGGCCGCACTCGTCGCGTGGGCCCGCTGCGTGGTGGTGGGGGACACCGGTCTCGCCCATCTGGCGACGGCGCTCGGCACGCCCTCCGTCGTCCTGTTCGGCCCGGTCGCCCCCCGGCTGTGGGGGCCGCCGTCCGACGCACGGCACCGGGTGCTCTGGCATCCGGACGACGACGACTCGGTCCGCCCCGGCGACGCCCATGGCCGGCTGCCGGACGAGAGGCTGCTGCGGATCACGGTCGACGAGGTCGTCGAGGCGGTACGCGGATTGCCGGAGCCAAAGCCGGAGCCGGAGCCGGGGTCGGGGCCCGGACCGGTACGAGGGGGAGGACGAGGGCTGCGAGCGGCGAGTGCGAGCGGCGCGTGCGAGCGGCGAAGGTGAGTCCCGCGCCCGCGCCGGTCCAGCGGGACTGACGGTTAGCGGTCAGCAGTCAGCGCCGACGGCCACAGGCCTCGGGCCGTCCGGAGGCGTCCTGACCCGACGTGCCGGACCTTCCCACCGGCATCACAGTGGGATGCGGAGCGGTTGCGGAGCGCACACCGCCTGATCCGGCACGAGGGAAGGCAGAGGCATGGGCGGCGGAGCGCAGGTAGACCTCTACGGAAAGCAGGCACTGGTGACCGGCGGGGCACGGGGCCTGGGCGCCTCGATCACACGGAAGCTGGCGAGGGCCGGGGCGACCGTACTGGTCGCCGACGTGCGCAAGGAGCTGGCACGGAAGCTCTGCGACGAGTTGGGCGGCGCGGGCCACGACGCGCGTTTCGTGGAGCTCGATGTGCGGGACGCCGCCGCGGTGGCGGCGGTCTTCCGCGGCCTGGAGGAGGCTGGGGAGTGGGTGGACGTCCTGGTCAACAACGCCGCGGTGGATGTCTCCAAGCCGGTCGAGCATCTGACGGCCGACGAGGTGACGCGGGTCATCACCACCAATCTGCTCGGACCGATGTATCTGTGCCTGGAGAGCTACCGGCGCATGGTCGCCCGCGGCGGCGGCCACATCGTCAACGTCCTGTCCACGGCCGCGAACCGCACCTGGACCGAGGCCGGACCGTACTCGGCGGGCAAGTCGGGTCTGCGCGCGTTCACCCACACCCTGTTCAAGGAGGCACAACGGGACTGCCTGGGGATCGGCGTCACCGGGATCATCGCGGGCGGCATGGAGACGCCGTTTATCCTCGAACGATTTCCCGACGCCGACGTCTCGATGTTGCAGAGCCCGGACATCGTGGCCGACACGGTGCTGTACGCCTTGTCGGTCCCACCCGGCAGCGCGGTCCCCGAGCTGGTCGTCGTACCGCGCAGCGAGCCGTCCTGGCCCTGACGCGTCCGGCACATGTGCCGCTCAGCCGGACAACACCTGGGGACTCGCCTCTTTGATCTTGGCGTTGGCCCAACGGATCCGGCCCAGCGTGTCCGGATGGCATTCCTGGGACAGCCGGAGGAGCTCGGCGTTCTGGAGGGCCTGCGCGGCCTGGGCGAGCATCTCCCAGTTGACCGACGCTCCCTGACACCTCCGTACAGATCTTCCGCACAGGAGCCGGCCCGCGATCCGGAGCGGGACCGGTACGCCCAGATGGTCCGGGACACCGTGGAGCCGCCCGCCGTGGCCGAGGCCATGGTGACCGCGCCGCAGGGCCCCAGGTCGTGGACGAACCTTGGGCGGCTGGAGAACGCCGGGGTGGACATGGGCCAGTTCCTTGCCGACGCCACGCCCGTGACCGCACGCATTGATGCCGATTGCTCATCGTCCTCGACGCCGACGCGTAACGCTGTCCTGCATGCCGTTGCCCCGTCCGCAACTCGCGGGCGGGGAAACGGCGTTCAGCGACGGCCCACGCGGGTGGGGAGCGGGCCGCCGCGGTCCTGCCAGTCAGCGCAGGTAGCGGAGCATCACCGCGAAATCGGGGCTGTCGGGGAAGGGTTGGCGGTTGCCGATCTTCCGGTATCGCCACGTCTCGTAGAGAGCCTGCACCTTGGGATGGTCGGGGTCGACCAGGAGCACGGCCAGAGCCTCCGGCCTGTTCTCCAGCAATGCCGCGTGTAGGCGCTCGGCGGTGCCGGTCTTGCGCCATTTCGGCCGCACCATCAGTTCAGACACGCTGAACGTGGAGTCGTCCGCCGGCGGTTCGGGCAGGTGCTCGCGCCACCATTCGCGGCCCGGGGTGGCCGGGGCGCCGTACGCGAACCCCACGGGTTCACCGTCGTCGTATCCGATGACACACGCGAAACCCGGATTGCCTCCCCAGTGGTCCACGAACCACGGGAACCGCTCGTCAAAGTCGGTCATGTCGTCGGCGTAGGCGTCGGCGTGGACGTCAAGGAGGGTTTGCCGGATCTCGGATAGGTCGTCGTGGCCGTAGTGACGGAGTTCGACGGTCGCCGTGGTCATGCGGGGGTGCTCCATTCGGTCCGGTAGCGGTCGGTCCACTCGTGCGCAACGCTTCGAGGCGCGAGGGTGATCAGGTCGCGGTGGAAGTCGCCCAGGAGTTGGCGCATGCGGCCGGGGAGCGGGTCACTGGCCATGATCTCGAACACGTCCGCGCTGGTGGCGCATGCCTGCTCGACGTCGCCTTGGTGGAGCTGGGCAAGGGAGAGTCGCGCGGTGGTGTGCGCGCGGTTGCGTCGATAGGTGTCCGGTAGCGTGCCGAGCGCCCGGTACGAGGCGGCCTCAGCCTCCGCCGGATCGCCGACGACGTCCCGCACGATGGCGGTGAGCGAGTACAGCTCAGCGGGCCCGTAGAAAGCGATCCAGGACGGGCACGGGTCTGCCATGTGGACCTTGCCCAGGGCGTCTTCGGCTCGGCCGAGGGAACGTAGGGCCGTCCGCCGGTCTCCGGCATGCGCGAGGCTGATTGCGGTCCGGGCGTGCGCGAGGGATGCATGCAGAGGAGAGCGGCGGGCAATGGGGGTTGCCTGCATGGCCTGTGCGGCGGCGACGGCTTCGCTGAACTCCTTCTCCTGGCGAGCGAGCATGGCCCGCAGGTTCCAGACCTGCATGGCCATGTCCGGGTCCTGGGACATTCCGGCGAGGGTCAGGGCGCGGTCAAGGTGCTTGCCGGCGGCTTCGAGCTGTCCGGCGTCGATCATCGACCATGCCGCGGTCGAGACGAAATCGGAGGCGACGGCGTACAGGCGTTGGCGTACGCGCTGCGTGGCCGAGCGGCGTTGGAGACTCAGGGCCTCGTCGACTCCGGCCAGGGCTGCGCGTTCGAGGGCGGTGTGTCCACCGCGTTCGGCGTCGAGCTGGACGAGGGTTTCCACCTTGTCACGGAGCCGGATGACGTCGGAGGTGCCGACGCGTTGCGGGCGCAAGTTCTGGGCGGCGATGAGGGGGACGGCGACGGCGGCGGCGGTGCCGGTGGCCGCGCCGACGAACCGGCGGCGGTGCACTGAGGGGTCCTCCGGTGGTGCGGCGGGGGGTAACGGGGCGGTCTTCCCCCGAGGCACGAACCCTAGGTCGGTGATGGGCAGGCCGGTGACCCGTTCAAGCGCGATGCGTTGCCGTGCCTGGGGCCACCGGTTCTCGCCGGACAGCCACCGGAACCCGGTCCGCTCGGACGTGTTACCGGGGCGGCCGGTGAAGTCGCGAATGGCGTCGTTCACGGCGTCGACCAACTCTCTAACCGACATGCCGTGACGATCAATCCAGGCGGCTAAGGGCTCGCTTCTGGTTTCCGCCATGCGTTCACGGTAGGTGGTACGGCCTGTCACGGACAGTAAAGAGCACGTCAATTCGTCAGTCTGCGCGCGGGCGTTCAGACCGATTTCGTCATACCTGCGGCGCGGTGACTGTGGGTTAGCTGTTGTGTACGGCCCCGTTCGTGCCTCCGTTCCCCCGAGGGGCACGGGCGGGGCACCGAACACGACGGTGAGCGCGAGGAAATCAACATGACGACGGGCAGCACAAACCCCCACCCCATGCCGGGCCTGGTGGACGCTCCCACTATCGAGCGTGACCGGCTGACGGATCGGCAGCGCGCGGGTACGTCGTGCGCCTGGTGCGCCGGGACCGCGTCACCTCGACACCCGGTTGGTGACCTGTACGCATGTGATCCGTGCGCGGCGATGTACGGCGTCCCGGAGGTGACGCCGTGATCCGCGACGACGACACGTTCCCCGCCGCGCTGGACGCCTGGACGCCTGCGGTCCGGCGGGACTACCGGGCGCGCGTCGATGGCGGCGAGGGTTCGGCGGCGGCGATCGACGCGATCACCCGCCGTCGGCGGCGGCAGGCGCGGGATGCGACCGGCGCGGAGGTGTCCCAGTGACTGCGGAGCACTGCGCCGGGGTCGGTGACCTGGTACGCGACACCGAACGATCCCGCGTAGGTGTCCTCACGGATGTTCGCGGCGGTACACCGATCCTGCGCCCGCAGTACGGCGGCGGCCTCGATGCCCAGTGGCCCGCGCAGTGGGCAACCGTCGAACTCGTCGCCCGGCGTGGCACGTGGGAGTCCGAGTGAGCGGCCGTCATCGGATGCCGTCCGATGACGGCCGCACCGCCGGGGCCGTGTTACTCGGCTCGGTCGTGGCGGGGCTAGCTCTCATGGCGGCGCAGGTGCAGACAAGCGCCCCCGCCGCGCTGCCGCTGCCCGAGCACGCCCAAGCCGTCATCGACCGGGCAGAGGCCCTGTGCACGCTGCTGGACCTGGTGAGCGCCACCCTCACGGCCGGGACCGTCCCCGATACCGCGTGGCTGCTCGCTCTGCGGACCGTGGCCCGGACGGCGGCCCGGTGACCGGCCACACGGTCGGCATCGTCGGCGCTGGCGCGGTCGGTCAGACCGTCGCCACGCTCCTCGTCGGCGAGCCCTGGTGTATCCGGCTGCTGATCACCTCCTGCACGGCCGAGAGCGCCGCTGGTCTGGTCGCTGATCTGGATGACATGGCCCACGTCGTCCGCGCCGGCACCCGCACGCAGGCGGCCACCGTCGCCGAACTGGACCAGGCGGACGCCGTGGTGGTCTGCCCCCGGGCCACGTTCGCCAACACCGCTACCCGCAACGTGCGCATGGCCGGACTCGACGCGAACGCCCGATGTTCTGTCCGTCAACCGCGGGGGCGTGTGGCTCGGAATCCGGTTACACATCCGCGCCGGTCGCCCGACCGTTCAGCCTCTGACGCTGGACCCGCACGAGACAGCGAGCCTGCTCACGGTCCGCACCAAACTCCAAGCCGCCTATACCCAGATCAGTCACTACGAACAGCAAGGAGCCCGTACGTGTCTCTGACCGCAACTCGCATCCACGCCGACACCGCAACCGTCACGGTCGCCAGCCAGACCGTGGCGGTCACCGATTGGTCCGCCCGATACTTCGGCTGCTGGTGGAACGCCGCTGCCGCCGACGCCCCGGGCCCCGGCTCCCTCGCCGACGGCGGCGGCCTGGTCCTCGCCGACGTCGATCCGGGCCGCGTGGACGACATCGCCGCCCTCGTCACGGACTGTGGCCATGAAGAGACCACCTACGCGAACGCCCGCACCCTCGTCGCCCGCACGGACGGCATCACCTACGCCGTGCAGCCCGGCGAGCGGATCGGCTACCAGGCCAACGGCCGCCGCCTGGTCATCGTCGGAGACGAACCCGAACCGGTCGCCGTCGCCGCCGCCCGCCTCGCCCGCGAACTCGTCCGCGGGCAGCTCCTCACCGACGGCTGGACCGTCCTGCACGCCTCCGCCGCCACCCAAAACGGTGACGCTGTCCTGACCCTCGGCGACAAGGGCGCGGGCAAGACCACCACCGGGCTTCTCCTCGCCCTGGGCGGGTGGGGTCTGCTGGCCAACGACCGCGTCTTCGTCCGCCCGGAGCCCGACGGCCGGGTACGGGTGCTGCCGTGGCCGTCCGCCGCTGCACTCGGCCTCGGCCTGCTCGATGCGACCGGCCTGTACAACCAGGTACGGGAAAGGGTGCTCGTCGGCGAACAGCTCCACCCCACCCAGCACCCCACGGTGACGCAGGCCCTCGTAGACGGCCGCCGCGAGCCGCTGTGGCGCTCGACCGGCAAGGAACTGAAGCCCCAGTTCTTCCCCGATCAGCTCGCCTCGTGGCTCGGCCTCACCCTGGCCACCGAGGCCCGCGCGGCTGGGCTCCTCTTCCCGACCATGAGCCCTTACGCGATCCCGGCTCTCGTGGAGAACGGGCGCACGCTCACCGACGCGGATGTGTTCGACCAGAAGACCGAGGACCGCTACCCCGACATCTTCGGCCTGACCCCCACCACCGCGACCGGCACGCAGGCCCTGACAGAGCACCTTGCCCGGCTGCCGCGCCGGTCGCTGCTCCTCAGCCACGACACCAACGCGTCCGCCGCGCTGCTGACCAAGACCGCCGAGGAGATCATCACCGCCCCCTGAGCAGGTCCCCGGGTCGGCGCCCGACTCCCCTTTGTAGGGAGTCGGGCGCCTCTGTCTGGCCTCGATCTGTCATTAGCGTGAGGTCACGCAGCATCAGGATCGCCCTCGCCGCGGCGGCCGATGAGTTAGCCGCCCTTCTCCCGCAAACGCTGGGCGACGGACGACTCCGGCTCAGCCTGGCACTCTCCGGCTCGGTCCGGTCCGGCCGCCGACAGATCCGGCTCGGTGCGGGCCGGACGGCTGATCTGAAGCAGTCCGGCCCAGTCGGTCGAGTCCGGATCAGCCCTCCTTGCCGCGACCTGTCAGCGCATCGCGCAGTCGGTCGACGAGTCCGGCTCCCGGCGCCAGCAGTTTGTTGGCCGGGGGCTTGTCCGGTGCGGACGGATGCGGACGGGTCGGTGCCGTCTTCTTCGCCTGCCGGACCTTCTCGCCCAGGTCGTCGAGCGACCCCGGGGGGCCGTGCCACGCAGCATCGGGAAGAGATTCTCTTCCTCGTCCGCGACGTGCGAGCGAATCTCGTTCATCAGCGTGCCGATGAGCCGGTCGAAGTCGGGGTCGTGTGCCTCGCAGCCCTCCAGGTCCTTCATGATCTGCTCGGCCCGGGAGTGGTCGTCGATCTCCTTGTCCGCCACGGCGTCCCCGTTGGCCAGGTACTCCCGCACGGCCGGGTAGAGGTACGCCTCCTCGGCCACCGAGTGGCGCACGAGCTCCATGGTGGCCTGGTCCGCGTAGAGCTTGCGCTTCTTGTCGCCGGGCGGCAGTTCCTCGATCTTGCCGAAGAGCTCCTCGACCTCGTGGTGGTCGGTCACCAACTCCTCGATGACGTTTCCTCCGTGTCCCATGTCCAGCACCTCCACGCCAGATACGGCGGCTCTCTGCCACGGTCGCGACAACGGCATCCGAGTGCCCCCTCACGGCAGTCGGCTAACGAGCCGACCCGGAACCTCGTCGGCTGCTGTGGCACCGTCCAGCGCGGCGTACCGTCAGCCAGCCGGGACGGGCGCTGCCGTCGCTGTGTCGCGGTTGTGCAGGTGGTACACGTTGAACGCGCGGCGGATGACGGGCTGTGCGACGTTGCGGACCGGTACGCCCCCGCTGGTCATGCCGTGTTCCCTGCCGGCGTGTGCGTGCCCGTGGACGGCCAGGTCGGCGCCCGCCGTGTCGACCGCCTCGGCCAGGAGGTAACTGCCCAGAAACGGATAGATCTCCAGGGGCTCGCCGGCCAGCGTGTCCGGC
>CAMLJW010000102.1 GCA_946480485.1 uncultured Streptomyces sp.
GAGTCCGCCGGGCTTGCGGAGTCGTACGCCGGCCTCCAACAGGAGGGTGCGGGCGAGGCCGTACGAGCGGCCGATCTGCCGTGCGACGGATTCGATCGTGCAGCCGGCGAGGTACAGCTGGGCGGCGCGGGTGCGGGCGCGGGTTCTGGTTTCGCCGGTGAGGCGGGTGCCGGACATCCGTGGTCCTTTCTGTGGGTTGGGGTCCCGGGAGCCCGCCCTGGGGGTGTGGCGGGCTCCCGGGTGACGGCCGCGTTGGGGGAAGTCGGGCCGTCCGTCAGGTGGTCAGGAAAGGTCCGGGATCAGCAGCCAGCCCGGCTCCGGGTGGTCGGCGTGCCCGAGCTTCACCGCGGCCTTGTGCAGCGCCGTGTTCCAGGCGGGGACCTCGTACCGCTGGAACGACTGCGGAGAGATGGCCTTGAAGTCGCCGAGGTTGGCTTCCTCGCACTCGGTGACGAGGAACGTCATGTCGCGGTCGTAGTCGCCTGCGTGGAGGTAGCCGACGCGCGCGTTGTCGGGCTGGTCCTTCAGGGCCTCTTCGAGGGCGTCCGAGTTGGTGGCGGGGATCTGGAAGCCGTAGGCGAAGTAGGTGGAGTGGTAGAGGCCCATCAGCCCGCCACCTCCGTCATGACGTGCCGCTCCCACTTGCCGCCGAACACGTCGTCCCGGAACTTGTCCGGCGTGACCATGCCGAACTGCTTTCCGCACTGGCAGCGGCCGTAGAACTCGCAGTCGCCGTACTCGATGACGAGCGCGTGGCCGCCCTGCCACGTCGTCGGGAAGTCGGGGTCGATTTGCGAGGCGATGATCGTGGCGAGCATTTTGGCTGCTTCGGCGACGAGTTCGGGGTAGTGGTCGAGGCCGTCTTCTTCGCCGCACTCGTAGTTTTTGTGGATGTCGTAGTCGACTTCGTTGACGAGGGCGCGGACGAAGAGGTCGAGGACGGCCGGGTTGGCGAGTTGGGCGGCGGTGCGGTCGGTCATGTCTGTCCGTTCTGGTGGTAGGCGTCGGCGGCTTCGGCGGCCTGTTGGGCGAGGGCGTCTTCCGCGTGGACTTTGTGCGCGGGATTGCCCTTGGAGTCGCGGAGTTGGGTCGGCTGCCCGCAGTACCGGCAGGGCTGCGGGCCCGTGTAGTCCCAGTGCCTGGAGTCGTTCCAGTTGAGGAGCGCCCCGGGCACGTACTCCGGGTCGGGTTTGGGTGGGGCGCGGCGGCGCTTGCGGCCGCTCACGCCGCGGCCTTCAGCTGCTCGCGGATCTCCCGGTCCGTGAGGCACCCCGGGGCAACGCACCGGTCGCGGTCGCACGCCTGCATCGCCAGGCCTTCTGGGTCGCGGCCGTGGCCGATCTGGAAGGCGAACTTCCGGACGGTGAGGCGCATGTCGCGTAGGCCCACGACTGGGTAGGCGCCAGTCCAGATCAGGTGCCCGTCGGTTGTGGGCTCGGTGTGCCTGTCGTACAGGTTGCGTAGTTCTTCGGGGTTTGGTGTGGTGCGCAGCTTCTGCTGTTCCAGGACCTGCGCGGCGGTGAGGCGTTTCTCGTAGGCGCGGCGGCGTTGGGTTTTGGTCTGTCCGCCGCGGATGCCGTGCCGGTGGGTGGCGCCTTTGTCGCCTTCTTCGTCGAGGGCGGCTTGCAGGCATTCCTCACGCACGGGACAGGGGGCGCAGATGGCTTTGGCGTCTGCAATGTCGGCGGCGTTGCTGTCGGGGAACATGGTGTCGCCGAGGCCGAGGCAGGCGGCGTGTTGCAGCCAGGCGCGGGCTGGTTTGGTGTCGAGGGTGGAGCCGGTGTGGTTGCTCATGCTTTCCCCTCCTCCTCTCGGTGTTCGTGGATGGCGTCCCAGAGGCGCGTGTATCCGGCGTCGAGGTCGTCGGTGCAGGCGAGGATCCGGCGGCATTCGTCGAGGTCGGCGAGATTCGTGCCCGGCTGGTTGTCGGGTGCGGGTGGTGTGAGGGCGGTGCGGGTGCGGGCTTCGGCGTCCCGCAGGGCGCGGCGGACCTGCCAGGCGCAGACGAGGGCGCCGACGGTGGAGACGGCGAGGATGACGAGGAGCTGGCTGGTGCTCATGACGGCATCACCTGCTCTCGGGTGGGCCACGCGACCTTGGCGAGGCGCTCGCGCTGCGCCTTCGGCAGGTCGAACTCCGGCTGCCCGTAGTGGTCGAGCCCGGCGGCGCGGAGCCACCAGGCGTCGCACTGGTTGTCGTCGCCGAACTCCCGCCCGGCCCGCTTGTACGCAGCCATCACCATCGGCGTTTTGTCGCCGGAGCCCTTGCCTGTCGCGTACGCCTTCAGCGTGGCCGGGACGACCAGCGCGTACGGGATACCCGCACGCAGGAGGACAGCCCGGACAACGCCGTGCACCATGCCGGTGATGCCTGCGGCCATGGCGTGCTTGGGCAGGTCTTCGATGACGGCGAGGTCCACGGTGCTGCCGTCGCCGATCATGCTGGCGAGGGCATCGGCGATGTGGACAAGCCGCCGGTCGCCGTCCTTCTGCCGGGTCTTGACGGTGAGGGTGGCGCCGTCGGTGAGACAGACGCCGGTGGCGGTCAGGCTGAGGTCGAGTCCGAGGACTCGCAGGCCAGGGGCCCCGGCCGCCGAAGCGGCCGAACCCTCGGACAGGATGGGCGCGGTCACTTGCGGACCTCGCTCTCACCCTCGAACGGCTCCAGCAGCGCGTACGCGGCCTGCCGGTCGCCGTGGAGGTACTCGACGGCGTAGTCCCCGAGCCGCTCGCGCTTCAGCCATCCGCGCTGCTCCGCGATGAACCCGGCGTCGTCCCAGTGGCCGGAGGTGTAGCCGTTGGTGGCGCTGCTGCCGTTCTCGTCGGCGCGGTCGAGGCGGGAGGGCGGGAACCCGTACTCGATGGCGGTCTCCCTCGACCACACCCCGGCGGGCATGTCGCAGCTGTTGGACCACAGGACGTACAGATCCTTGTCGGGTGCGGCTTTGACGAGGAGGCCACGCAGCTGGGGGTCGTTCGCTGCCTTGGCTTCGGCGAGCTCGGCAGTGAGTTGGGCGTTCTCTTGCTCCAGGGCGACCGCGATCCGGCGGGCGCGTTCCAGGTTGGCTAGGAGTTCGGTGGTGGTGGGCGTGGTCACTGGTCCCCCAGGGTGGTTGTGGTGGTGCGGCAGTCCAGGCACATCAGGCCGCCCGTCGCGAACCGGACATGTAGGGCGGGCCGGTGCTCGACAACGCACCACGCCTCGACCTGAGCGAGCGCCTGCACCGGCCGCAGCAGCGCCTCCGGAGCACGCTGGGCGCCGGTTCCGGGCCGTACGGCGCGGGAGATGAGGACGACCGCGACAGCCACGGTCAGGGCGGCGAGGATCAGCCACGGGTTCACGACGTCGCCCCCTGCCGCAGGTCGTGCAGCTCCCGGGTGTCCGCGATATGCGAGACCTGCATCTCGTCGAGGCGCTGCTGCAACGCCGCGCACCGGGCCTCCGCCCGCCGTAGCCGGGCCGACGACGCTTCACGGCGTACGTTCGGGGCGCCGTCGACGGTGGGCGTCTCACGCCGTGCGGTACGGGCGGTGTTGGCCCGCTCTTCGGCGGCTTTGACCTTGGCGGCCATTTCGTCCAACTTGGTGTTCGCTTGCACGCCGAGCGCGGTCAGTTCTTCCACGCGTGCTTCGAGGCAGGCGACGTGCTCGGCGTCGGTGCGGTCCTCCAGGCGGCGGGTGAGTTCGGTGTTCCGGCTTACCAGCCGCCGGTTCGCGGTATCAGCCTCGGCAAGCCAGCGGGCGAGCTGGAGGCGCTCGGCCTCGCACTTGTCGAGGCGCTTCTCGGTGGCCACGACGCGGGCGCGGAGCCGGGTGATCTCGTCGAGGGCAATGTTCAGGCGGCGGCGGGTGACAAACCACATCACGATGCACCCCCGTCGCGCTGCGCCGGGATGGGGCGAATCGGCCACGTGCCGTCGATCACGACATCCGGGTCCGTCTTACGGAAGTGCTCCTGCAACCCGGCCGCCCGCTCGGCAGCCCACCCGACCTGGCGGCGGTGCAGCTCCTCCACATCGATCCCAGCGAGATCGTCGAACCGGTCGTACGGGCCCCGCGAGTTGCGCAGGTTCTGCACCCACTCAGGGCGCTGCGGTCGCGGAAGGTGGGCGATGTTGCCCATATGCCAGGCGGCGCGAGCGGACATCAGCGCGTCGTACGTCGCACCGTGCGCCTTCTCGTCATCCCAGCCCAGGCCGTAGGTCTGGGCGGTGGTCTTCATCTCGTACGCGCCCTGGTCCTTCGAGACCCGCTTGCGGTAGGGCGCGGCGTACCAGTCGAGGATCATCGTGTCGACGACCCGGGTGAGCGGCTGTCGGCAGATCCCTTCGAGGCTGTCGCCGAGGTGACGACGGCATTCGCGGTCGATCAGGTTGAGGTCGTAGCCGCCAAGGTTGTGGCCGACCAACGGAGTGCCGGCCGCGACGACTTCGGCGATCGCCTTCGCGATCTCGCCGACTCCTTGTTCGGCGGGTATTCCGTGCTTGGCCGCATGCTCGTCGGTGATCTTGTGCTTCTCGATCGCTCCGGGTTCCATCGGGATTCCGGGGTTGATCAGCCACTCTTGGGGGTCGGTGTCGAGTCCGCCGCCGACGAGGATGAGGGCGCACGTGACGATCCGCGCGGTTTCGGGGTGCTTATCGCTCGCCTCAAAATCGAGGGCGGCCATGCGGCCAAGGTGCCAGCTCATGGGCTGGTCCTCCGTTCGATGGGTGTGGTGTGCTGGGGCCGGCCGCCCCGCTCGGTTGCTGCGAGCGGGGCTGGCTGGACGTCATGCGGCCTCGGCCGCGTCGTAGTTCAAGAGCGGATTACCGGCGCCGTACTCGGCGAGATAGGCCGTGGCCTGATCGCGGAGTTTCTCGAAGGCGCCAAGCTGGGTGTTGCACACGCCGCACAGCAGGCCGCGGACTCGTCCGGACTTGTGGCAGTGGTCGACGACCAGGCGCTTCTTCGGGGCGGGCGGATTCGAACAGATCGCGCAGGCCCCACCCTGGGCGGCGAGCATCTCCAGGTACTGCTCCAGGGTGATGCCGTACTGGCCACGCAGCTTCTCGCGGAGCCTGTTCTCTGGCGAGCGTCGGCCGTGCCTTTCACGCCGGTCTGCTTCGGACCGGCACTGAGCGCAGATGTTGCGGCGCCTCTCGCCGTAGCCGCGAAGGTGGAACTCTGCGGGCTGCTTCGCTGTGCGACAGCGCTTACACGTTCGGGTGGCTACCTCGAACAGCGTGGTCGACTCGGTGGACATGGGGATCAACTCCTTTCGCGCGGGGGCGGCCACTTCCGTGTGCGGGCTACGCGCGGGGCTGAGCCACTTCGGGCCACGCCGGGCGGGCGGGCTCCTCGGCGACGACTTCCGCCTCGTACACGCCGTCCTCATCCGGGGCAGGCGTCGGATCCTTGAGCCGGTCCGCGATCGCCTTCAGCGCGGCGACCAGCTCGTCATTGAGATGCCCGGCAGCGTTCGCCCGGCGGTAGACATCGCCGACGTCGTCCGGGGTGAGCGCGCCTTCCGCTTCGGCCAGATAGTCCGGCCGGGGAGCCTCGATCGCGGCCCGCGCCTGTCCGGCCGCGCCAGGGTTCAGGGCGGTCGCCGCGTTCATCGGACCGGCCAGGGCCTGCCGCGGGGTTACCCCCCGCAGCTCGACCACGACGACGGGGAACTTCTTCGTCTGCCCTTCCCGGATGACCTGCCGCGGCTCGATCCGCAGCGTCACGGGCACGAACCCGTCGCCCTTCGTCCCGGCGAGGACCATGTCGACCATGCCGCCCCACTCCGACGCGGCGTAGAAGGAGTGGGTCTCGGCCCGCCACATGCCCATCCCGGACAGGTCCGGGAGCATCACGTTCAGGCGGGACGTAGTGGAGCAGACGGTGCCCTTCTTCTGCTGGTGCCAGTCCTCACCGAACCGTGCGGCGCACAGGCACGGCTGACGGGACAGCAGCTCCGTGTCGCCGTCGCAGCGGCGCTGGCAGCCTCCCGCCGACCACATCTCGTTGTACTGGTTGAGCGGGTCCCCTGGGGTGATCAGGGCCTCGATCGACGACGCGCGGGTGATGACGCGCCACTGCTCGATCGTCGAGTTCAGTGGCTTCCACTGCTGCGGCTCACCGCCCCACAGATCGGCGGCCGTACGGACGTGCTCCTCGGAGTGGGAGGTGACGACCCACGTCGCGGACCGCATGGGCCTCTTGCCCTGGGTGTAGCCGGTGCGCAGTCGGCCGTGCTCGGCGGCGCGCGCCTGGATGTTGCGGAGTCGGGCGCCCATGGTCAGGCTGCCTTTCGAGTCGTGCGTCGCTGCGGCGCGGCCGACTGGCCGGGAGCGAGCAGGGCGGTGTAAAAGGACGGCGCGGCGTGCAGCCAGCGCGTGGCTTCCAAGGCGCCGCGGAACGCGCGGTGTGCATCGCGGCCGGCGGGCATCGGCACCAGGGCGTGGCTCTTGGCGCGGAGGTTGAGGACGCCGGTGCGTTGGATCTTCGGCATCGGCTGCTCGGTGTCGTCGGGGAGCAGCACGGTCTCGGCGAACCGGAGCGCGGCGAGCTGGAGCGTGTTCTCCGGGTACACCGACTTGGCGGACCGGGTGGCCGAGGACTTGTAGTCGATGAGCCACAGCTCCATCGCCCCGTCCGGGCCGGTGGGCAGCCAAATGATGAGGTCCCCGGTGCCGGCGTATCCGAGCCGTCGGTGCAGCACGGTGATCTCTGTGGCCTCTACGTGTTCGTCGAAGTCGACGCCCCACGCGGCGAGCCACAGGTCGAACTGTGCGAGGTACGGGGCGACTTCCGGGTCGTCTGCGATTGGTGCTCTCAGGAGGCGCGCCTCGGCGGCGGCATGGACGCGGTTGCCGAGGTCGGCGGCCTGCTCCCGGACGTTGCGGTGGACGGCCTTGAGTTCCTTGGTGAGTTCGGTCCGGTCGTCGGTGACGCGGTCGCCGAGGACGTTCCAGCGGTCGAGGGTGTACTCGACGGTGAGCTTTACGCCCCACGGGACGAGGGCCATGGTCTTGTTGACGGCGGTGTCGATGACGTTGGTGACGGAGACGAGGTCGGGGCCCCCGGCGGGGTCGCTGTAGTAGCGGCCCCGCGCGGTGTCCCTGGCGTGCTTGGGGTTGGTCACTCGGCCATGTCCTTCCGGGTGTTGAGGGTGTACGCGCGGCCGGTCGGCCGGTCGTGGAGGGCCATCAGCCCCTGATGGGCGCGGCGGGACAGGAAGCCGCGGGCGTAGGAGCGGTACAGGCCGCGCTGGTAGCGGGCGAGGTAGAGGCGTTGGACGCGGAGGGGGGTCCAGTCGCCGCCCCACTCGCGGATCGCGGTGTCGAGGACGGTGTCCCAGTCGTCCGGCCAGGCGGGGGCCTTCTTGGCGTGTTCGTCGGTCTCAGGCATTGGCGCCGCCCTTGGTGACGTCGGTCCAGTCGCCATAAGCCCAGTCGTCCGGGTCCATGGCGGCGCCTGTCCACGGGAAGCCGTTGCGGGATCGCAGTCCGATCGCGCGGATTTCGCCGCTGTGCGGGTCGGGGACGATGGCGTGGCAGCGGAACTCGTCAATGCCGCGCTGGTAGGTGCGGTTCGGCTGGAAGAAGTCGGGGGTGGCTGTCGTCCCCGCGGGGATGGCCTCCTCCTTCTTGCGCTGGTCTGCCATGTCGAGCAGGCCTGAGGCCAGCGCGCGGGGCACGCAGGTGTCGCAGCCGCCGCAGTCGCAGGTGTCGTCGTTCCCGACGAAGGCTGCGGCTTCGGTGAGGACTTCGGCGCGGTAGGCGTCGGCCAGCTGCTCGGCGTGGTCGACGTCGGCCAGGGTGGCGATGCTGCCGAGACGGTCTTCGGAGAGCGCGGCGATGATCTGACGACGGGCACTCATGCGGTGCGCCTCCGCTCCTGCGCAGGCACCGGGCGCGGCGCCGCGATCTGCGTCACCGCATCCCGCAGCTGGTGCACACCGCCCGTGTACAGCGGCACTGTGCCGCCGTCCGCGTACGCGTCGAGCATCTGGCCCATGCGCTCGTCGAACTCGTGCCGGGCATGCGAGCCGCGGCCCTGAACCTGCGCCGACTGCGACAGGGCGTACATGTCGGCGAACTCCTCGCCAAAGCCCTGCGGGTCCTCGGCGGCCTGAGCGAAAAGCTCCAGGAACACGGCGCGGACGAGGAAGCGGGAGATGTCGAGTTCGGCGCCGTTGTTGGTGGGACGAACGGTGAGAGGGAACGGGCCCTCAATCTGATGGGTCACCGGTTTGCCCCTTCCGGGCTGGTGAGGAGCATGAGGAGCGCGGCCACCGTGATCGCGGCATCACGCGGCGCACGGCGAGCACGCTCGGCGACGGTGCGGCAGGCGCGCCGGGTGTCGTGCAGTGCGGGTCCCACGGCGATCAGCAGCGCGTCGAACCGGCCCGACTCGACCGCGCGGCGTACGGCCGGACGCGGGTCGAAGTCCGTGGCTCGGGTGTCGCCGTCGACGAACAGGTAGAACGGCACCAGCGGCGCGGCGTACGTGCCGACACCGAGGAACACGGCGCCCGTAGGGGTCAGGTCGGCGAGGAGCGTCAGCACGAGCCACCGCCCGTCTTGGGCAGGTCGTGGCCCACGCGGTAGTCGTGGTGCAGAGGAGACTCGTACACGTCCTCACGCAGCACCTGCGTCGGCGAGAACGACGAACGCCGCTTCATCTCTCGGCCCGCCGGGATGTCCACGGTGCGCACGAGGTACGAGGCGTTCTTCTCGCCCCGCTCGTCAAGCCAGTCACCGACGTCGGCAATTGCCTCGGTACGAGTGGTGGCGACGAGGGCATCCAGCTCGGCGACCCGAGCGATCAGCCAGTCCACCGCCGGGGTCAACGTCTCGCCCAACGGGAACGGAACCTTGCGGCCCTCACCCATCGGGGACAGCGAACCCCGCATGCTCAGCGCATCGTTCTGCAACGCCACCAGCCGGACACGACGCCGCTCACGCTGCGCCTCCAGCTCGGCAACCCGAGCCCGCAGCGCCGGGCTCTCCTCCCGCAGATGCTTCAGCTCCGCCGCGACCTCCGGGTCCAGCAACTGGCAGCTGTCCTCCAGAGACTGAGCCGCCTCCGTCTGCGGATCCGACGCCACCCGCTGCTCCCAGCGGGCCCGGATCGTCTCGGCCGCATGCGCGACCCGCTTCGCCGCGCTCACAGCGACACCACCGGCTTCAGCGGACCGAACCCGGCCTCGACCAGCCGCCACGTCCACGCGAACGACTCACCGGTTCCCGCGTCCTCCGGGTTCACCGGCTGCGGGCACGCCAGCAGCCGCTCGCCCGACGGTGTACGACCGTTGGCGACCCAGGTGTCGCCCTCACGGTCCGTCCACGCCTGCGCTTGCGGCGACTCGTGCAGCAGTCGAACCCCGCTGCCGGTCTGAAATGATGTGCTCAAGGTGATCCACTCCTTCGTTGGGATCTGGTGGATTGCCGAGTCGGGGGGCTGCTCAGGCCGGGAAGTCGGAGCGGCCCTTCGGCGTAGATGGGGTCAGGAGTTGGCAGCCGCGCGACGCGACGGCAGCGGGCGGAGATTGCTCAGCGGGTGCGCGCCATGCGGCGAGGGCGCTGACGCGGCGGCCAGAGGGCCAGTGGTCGGCTCGTGGTGGAAGAGCTGATCGATTCGCTCAAGGTCGGCGTCCGTGAAGTACACGGTCCGCCCGAGCTTGGTGCGCGGCAGCTTCTTGATGTGTCGGCGCAGCCACGACTCCTCGCAGCCCAATTTCTCTGCCGCTTCGGGGTACTTGTAGCGGCGGCTCATGCCGAGACCGCTTCCTCGTCCGCGTGCGCTGTGTCTTCGTCGGGCTGCGGTGTGGATGGGGTGCAGCGGCCGGTGGGGGCGAAGAGGACCAGGACGTCTACGCCGATTGCTGCGGTGAGGGCGTGGGCGTTGTGGCAGGGGATCTCGTCGCGGAGGCCTGTGAGGAGGTTGGAGATGGTGCCATGTGAGAGGCCTGAGGCCGCGGCGAGTTCGCGGGTAGTGATGGAGCGGCCGTTCCCGGTTCGCTGCATGAGCTGCCTGAGGAGCTCCCTGTTGATGAGCTTGTACGTGGGTTGGCTAGGGCGCACGTTTACCTCTGTGATCAGTCTGTTCATTGATTTGAACAGTGCCAGCATGGCATGGCGTGGGCCGCTTGTCCACGCCTAGTGAACAGTTTGTTCAAATGAGTAAACAGAGCCGATGTGACATTCGTTACCAGATCGGGGCGGCCTTGGTGGAGTCGCTAGCGCGGCCGTCCATCTGCGTGAACAATCTGTTCAGCGAACGGAGTGCCATCCCATCAGGTAGCCCGATCGCTGCCATGGCACCCGCAGCCCCCCCCACTGGCCCCCGGAGCAACAGATGAGCGCCGCAGAAGAGCGGACCACCGCACGCCGAAACGATCTCTCCCGGCTCGTCCGTGAACGCCGCGCCGAGCTACGCCTCAGCCTCCGCGCCACTGCTGAGCGAACGGCAGACCCGGACACCGGCGAACCCGTCGTCAAGTACGGGTGGCTCAACCTTCTGGAGAAGGAGCAGGACGTCACAGCGCCGTCGCTCCCTCAACTCAAAGCACTCGCCGCGGCCCTCGACATCCCCTTTGGCCGGGCGCAGGACGCGGCTGGATCTCAGTTCCTCGGGATTGACTCTGTATGGTCGGCGAGCGGTGAGGCGCGTGCCCTGGTAGATCGCGCTGACCGGCTAACTCCCGAGCAGCGTGACCAGTTGATGCGTCTCATTGACAGCTTTGCGCCACCTTCAGGCGATTGAGTGGGATAGATCGTTTGGCCAATGCCGCCACGATCAGTGTCATGCTGCTGCACAGCAGGTAGTCACGAACCCGTCGGAGTGGCAACATTAGCGATCCGCCTGGGGGGCGTGGGATCAGGGGCCTGCACGCATGCGCTCGCTGGCGCATGCCATGGGTGGACGTGTGGAGAGCGCATGAGTGAAACCGAGGGGCACGCCGACAGCAGCGTGCAAGTCACCATCCGCATTGTCCCTGACGCGGATATGCCCGAAGGGCTGAACGTCGTCCCCGTCGAACGGGACGGGCACCTGACCATCGGGATACGGGAGCGGCATATCAGCTCCGAAGCCCGGGACGAGTTCAATGCCCTCATGCGCCACATCACCACGAACGGTCTGCTGGCCCAGAACTGGGGCGGCCCGAAGGCGTGAGGGCCGCCCCGCAGTCCCGCTTAGGCGTTCGCCACCGGCCGCAGTCCAGGCCGCACATCCGGGACCGTCATCGCGGCCTCGACGGCGCGCGTGATCTCGTCGTCGAGGCCGCGCACGAGGTGCCCGTACCGGTCCACTGTGGTCTGGATACTCTCGTGCCCCAGCCGAATCTGGATCGCCGGCAGCGGGATGTTGGCCGCGATCAGCCATGCGACGTGCGTGTGCCGTAGATCGTGCAGTCTCGGCCTCTTCGGCAGTCCCTTCTCCACCGCGGTCCGAACCGCTGGCTGCCACTTCCGGTGGTAGTAGTTCGAGTGCCGCCAGTGCCTGCCGGTCGCCGTGCGAAACACGTAGGCCTCGGGCGGCATCCCGGCCACCAGGCGCCGCGCCATCTCCACCTGCGCAGGCGACAGCGCGATCATTCGCCTGGCCTTCTTCGTCTTGGGGGGACCAAGGTAGAACGACGCCTCGGATCCCTTCTTCGCCCGCTTCCACGCCCGCTGGACGTTCGCCGTAGGTGTCGACGAGTTCAGGTTCAGGTCGCGCACCTGCAGCGCCGACGCCTCACCCCAGCGCATCCCTGTTCCCACGAGCCAATCCGCGAGGTCCCGCGCGGCAGGATCTGTGATCTCCTGCGCGACGCGCACGTACTCCTCGCGCTCCAGGAACGTCATCTCCTCCTCGGTGTGGTCGTCCACCCGGGGGAGTTGAGTCTTGGCGCAGCAGTTCTTGGTGCGTAGCTGCGGCGTGGCCTCTATCGCGGCCTGCACGACGCAGTACAGCAGGCCGTGCCGGTTGGCGATGCTCTTTGGGTCCGCTGGCCGGCGCTTCCACTTCTCGGGATTCTGCGGGTCCCGCTCGCCCTGCATTTCGACGCGTACCCAGTCGTCGATGTCTTCTTGGACGATGTTGCATATCGTCGCGGGGAGGGGCTGCCCGTGCGGGTCGGTGTGCTGGATGAGTGAGAAGTGCAGGCGTACTTCTCGGAGATAGTCGTCCTTGGTTCGCTCGTCGACGCCGTTGAGGCGGTTGACGTATCGGTTGGCGTAGTCGGTGAGGGAGACGTCGCCAGGGGTGGGTGGGGTTTCGACGAAGCCGTGGCCTTTGACCCAGCCGTGGGGCCACTGCTGGCCGTGCGCGTCGACGAGCTTCTTGAACTGGGCGGCGCTGTCCTCGTCGCCGAAGGGTTCGGATTCCCAGGTGCCGCCTCGGCCGCCCTGGAGCCAGCGGACTTGGTAGATCGCCGTTCCGTCCTTGCGTTTCCGCTCTCTGATGGTCGCCATGGGGCGACGATAGAGCTGTTTCCGCTGGGTTGTTTGGCCCTTGTTTGGCCGTGGGTGCGGGCGCGAAGAAGGCCCGGCCTGTTTGTGCAGGTCGGGCCTTGATCATTAAGGGTGAGTGACGGGACTTGAACCAGTTCTTTGACCCTATTGTGACCTGCGGAGACGTCGAAAATCATGACAAAAGCATGTCGTTCGATGTCGTTGAGTGACGCTGTGTGCGCCGAGCTTCGGTTCGGTTTGGCCACGGCCAAACGGCCTTGACGGGACCTTGCAGGACGAGCAGCAGGTGAGTGCAAAGCGGCGTAACCGTTGAAGCAGACATGGCAGCGCCCCCGACCAGAAGGACGGGGGCGCCGCGACCGAACCGCCGCGCCTGGGGGGCTTACAGCGGCCGGCCGTTTGATGCGGGCGTGGTCTGGGCCTGCGGGAGTAGCAAGATCACAGAAAGCCTGTTCACACCCGGCTGACATATGATCAAGCAGGTCAGAGCGTTTGTCGAGTGTCAAATGATGACCCTCCCGGTGACGACGAATGGCTCCGCCGGGAACGCCGCCGCATCGGCAAGTGCATCCATGACGCCCGCATGGACCACAACCTCACGCAGGAGAAGGTCTACTTGGCGGTCCCAGTGAACCGGAGCTTCTATCAGGAGATCGAGGCCGGTCAGGCAAACCCAACCCTCGACATGCTGCTGCGCATCGCCCGTGTCATCGGCGTCACAGTTTCAGACCTCCTTCAATACCGCCGGCACCCATGAACCCCGCTGGCCGATCTAATGAGGTGAACCCGCCGCGGCCGTCGGCGGATGCCGCGGCGGGTCCCAAGGCAGCCACTCTTCGGGGGAATGAGCAGCCGCCCCCTTCCGAACCCGGCGCGAGA
>CAMLJW010000103.1 GCA_946480485.1 uncultured Streptomyces sp.
TCGCCACGATCCTCGCGGTCGTCGTGGGTCTGACCCTTGCCTCCTCCTCGTCGTTCGCCCACGACATCTACGCGAACGTCATCAGGAAGGGCACGGCCACCGAGAAGGAGGAGGTCAACGCCGCCCGCTACGCGACCATCGGCATCGGCGTCGTCTCCATCGGCCTCGGCGCGCTGGCCCGCGACCTGAACGTGGCCGGCCTGGTCGCCCTCGCGTTCGCGGTCGCGGCCTCCGCCAACCTGCCGACCATCCTCTACAGCCTCTTCTGGAAGCGGTTCACCACCCAGGGGGCGCTGTGCTCGATCTACGGAGGCCTCACCACGGCAGTCGTCCTGGTGCTCTTCTCACCGGTCGTCTCCGGCAAGGCCACCGCGATGCTCCCGGACATCGACTTCCACTGGTTCCCGCTGGAGAACCCGGGCATCATCTCCATCCCGGCCGGCTTCCTGCTGGGCTGGCTCGGCACGCTCCTCTCCAAGGAGGAGCCGGACACCGGCAAGTACGCCGAGCTGGAGGTGCGCTCGCTCACCGGGACCGGAGCCCACTGAGGTCTCACCGAGGCGGCCGCGTCGTAGCTGTCCACGACGCGGCCGCCTCGCTTCTCGTCGAATCCGGCCACTGTGGTTGTCGGTCCCGTCACGTAGGCTCGCTGGTAGCTGACCCTGATGAGTCGTTGTTCGCGCGAGTGGAGGGCCCCCGTGCTCATCGACACCTACGGCCGAGTGGCCACCGACCTGCGTGTGTCACTGACGGACCGCTGCAATCTGAGGTGCACGTACTGCATGCCCGAGGAGGGCCTGCAATGGCTGGCCAAGCCGGACCTGCTCACGGACGAGGAGATGGTCCGCCTCATTGACATAGCGGTACGACAGCTGGGCATCACCGAGGTCCGCTTCACGGGCGGCGAGCCACTGCTGCGCCCCGGTCTCGTCGGTATCGTGGAGCGCGTGGCCGCCCTGGAGCCGCGCCCCCAGATGTCCCTGACGACCAACGGCATCGGCCTCAAGCGCACGGCGACCGCCCTGAAGGCGGCAGGTCTGGACCGGGTCAACGTCTCGCTGGACACCCTGCGCCCGGACGTCTTCAAGACCCTCACCCGCCGCGGCCGCCACCAGGACGTCCTCGACGGCCTCCAGGCCGCCCGTGACGCCGGCATGGACCCGGTCAAGGTCAATTCCGTACTGATGCCGGGGCTGAACGACGATGAGGCCCCGGACCTGCTGGCCTGGGCCGTGGAGCACGACTACGAACTGCGGTTCATAGAGCAGATGCCCCTCGACGCCCAGCACGGATGGAAGCGCGAGGGCATGGTCACCGCGGGTGACATACTGACCTCGCTGCGTATGCGCTTCGAGCTCGCCGCCGAGGGCTCCGAAGAGCGCGGCTCGGCCCCCGCCGAGCGCTGGATCGTCGACGGCGGCCCGCATCGCGTCGGCGTGATCGCGTCCGTCACCCGCCCGTTCTGCTCGGCATGCGACCGTACCAGGCTGACGGCCGACGGCCAGGTCCGCACGTGCCTGTTCGCCACGGAGGAGACCGACCTGCGGGCCGCCCTGCGCTCGGACGCGCCGGACGACGAGATCGCCCGCATATGGAAGCTGGCGATGTGGGGCAAGAAAGCGGGCGCCGGCCTGGACGACCCGTCGTTCGTGCAGCCGGAGCGGCCGATGTCGGCGATCGGCGGCTAGCCATCCCTCAAGGTCTTAAGGGCCAGGGGGACCCCTACCAAGGACCTTCCGGCGCCTTGCGATCGCACGACCACGCCCCACTCTCTGATCCAGCCCGAAACTCAGAACACGCCCTGGCCTTCCTGCCCCTCCGGGGACTTCGGGGGGCCATGGGGTTCCTGATGTTTCTGGGGTTCCCATTCCTCCAGGAGCACCACGTCCTTCAAGAACCCCCGTACACCGAGGAACTTGGACAGGTGCTCGCGATGCTCCTCGCACGCGAGCCACGTCTTGCGCCGCTCTGGCGTGTGCAGCTTCGGGTTGTTCCAGGCGAGAACCCACACCGCGTCGGCCCGGCAGCCCTTGGCCGAGCAGATGGGTGAGGACGGATCGGAGCCGGGGACATTCAGAATCACGCCCCCGACCCTAACCCGTACGGTCCTGGAGAAAGGGCGACGCCGAGCAGCCACGGGGGGAGCTGCCCGGCGTCGGTTCGTCGCTCCGACGGGGGATGCGGAGCGCCTATGAAGTATGTCACGGGCAACCCGGTGCCCGGCACCGGAACCACATGATTGATCTGAGCTTTCTTGAGCTTGGTGCGGTCCTTGGGTCCGGCTGCCGTGGATCGCCCGTGCTCAGGTCCGGTCGTGCTGTCCGCGTTGGAATCCTGCCGCGGAGTCGGCCGCGACGTCTTCCGGGACCGACTCGGCGGCGTCTTCCGGGACGGGTTCCGCGACATCGTCCGGGGAGGCATGCGGGGCGTCGTCCGGGGCGGCTCCCGCTGGGCCGCTCGCCCCGGGCGGGGTGAGTGTCGGCCGCGTCGGCGCGGTGACGAAAGTCGATGGCAGCGAGGGCGCGTTCTCACGGCCCGCGTTGGCGATCACCACGGCGATGTAGGGGAGCACGGCGCCGAGCACGAGGGCGACGATGGCGACGTACCGTTCGACGTTCCACAGAGTGGCCGCGAGGATCACGGCGACCGTGCGGACTGACATCGAGATGACATAGCGGCGCTGCCTGCCGCGTACGTCGTCAGCGAGTCCCCGCCGGGCACCGGTGATCCGGAAGACCTCGGTGTTGCTGTGCTTCCGCATCACGTTCCACCACCCGCCTGTATCGGACGCTCCCCGGCCCGTACCAGGTCCGCACCCGGTCACAGGGAGCCGGGTCCGCACAGTGACCACGTTACGCCGTGGCTGCGCCGCCTACGAGACCGGGTCCGACCCGTCCGCGGGGGAGCTACTGCGTCGTATCGCGTATGGCCGCGCCCGGAAGGCACCGTATGGCGGACGGGTCGACGCTGGGCGTAATGCTCACGTAGAGCCGTACAGGAGGCAGCCATGGGCTGGTTGTGGGCGATCATCGTGGGGTTCGTGCTGGGCGTGCTGGCCAAGGCGATCATTCCGGGCAAGCAGCACAGTCCGCTGTGGTTGACCACGATCTTCGGGATCATCGGCGCCATCGTGGGCAACGCGATCGCCCGGGGCATCGGGATCGCCGCGACCCGGGGCATCGACTGGGGCAGGCACGGCCTCCAGCTCGCGGCCGCGGTCGTCGTGGTCTTCTTCGGTGACATGATGTACACGGCGATGCGGGGCGGCAGACAGCGGGCCCGTGGGTAGACCGGACGCCCGACCGTAGGGTGAAGGGGGTGGCCGAGCGGCCGCCCCCTTCACCCATGCACGAGTGCCCGTGCTCAGCCGCCGGTGACCTCCACCGCCGCCAGGTTCTTCTTGCCGCGGCGCAGCACCAGCCAGCGGCCGTGCAGCAGATCCTCCTCGGTGGGGACGGCGTCCTCTCCGGCGACCTTGGCGTTGTTCACGTACGCGCCGCCCTCCTTGACCGTGCGGCGTGCGGCCGACTTGCTGGCCACCAGTCCGACCGCGGCGAGGAGGTCGACCACCGGGCCGACCTCGGCGACCCGGATGTGCGGCACCTCAAAGAGGGCCGCGGCCAGCGTCTTCTCGTCCAGGTCGGCCAGCTCACCCTGCCCGAAGAGGGCTTTGGACGCGGCGATCACGGCGGCCGTCTGGTCGGCGCCGTGCACCAGGGTCGTGAGCTCCTCGGCCAGGGCGCGCTGGGCGGTGCGGGCCTGCGGGCGCTCCTCGGTGACCTTCTCCAGCTCCTCCAGCTCCTCGCGGGACCTGAAGGAGAGGATCCGCATGTACGACGAGATGTCCCGGTCGTCCGCGTTCAGCCAGAACTGGTAGAACGCGTACGGCGTCGTCATCTCGGGGTCGAGCCAGACGGCACCGCCCTCGGTCTTGCCGAACTTGGTGCCGTCCGCCTTGGTCATCAGCGGCGTCGCCAGCGCGTGGACCTCGGCCTGCGGCTCCAAGCGGTGGATCAGGTCCAGGCCCGCCGTGAGGTTGCCCCACTGGTCACTGCCGCCCTGCTGGAGCGTGCAGCCGTACCGGCGGTGCAGCTCCAGGAAGTCCATGCCCTGCAGCAGCTGGTAGCTGAACTCCGTGTAGCTGATGCCCTCCTCGGACTCCAGGCGCCGGGCGACCGAGTCCTTCGTCAGCATCTTGTTGACGCGGAAGTGCTTGCCGATGTCCCGCAGGAACTCGATGGCCGACATTCCGGCCGTCCAGTCCAGGTTGTTCACCATCACCGCGGCGTTCCCACCCTCGAAGGACAGGAACGGCTCGATCTGCGCGCGCAGCCGGTTGACCCAGTTGGCGACGGTCTTAGGGTCGTTCAGCGTGCGCTCGGCTGTCGGGCGCGGGTCGCCGATCTGGCCGGTGGCCCCGCCCACCAGGGCCAGCGGGCGCAGGCCCGCCAGCTG
The DNA here is from genome assembly GCA_946480485.1 of uncultured Streptomyces sp. The sequence goes on from CAMLJW010000103.1 coordinate 4,456, forward strand.
GAGGCGGCGCATGGTGAGAACCTGCACCAGGTGGCCGACGTGCAGGCTGGCCGCCGTCGGGTCGAAGCCGCAATAGAACGAGACGGGACCGTCCGCGAGCGCCTTGCGCAAAGCGTCCTCGTCGGTGGACAGGGCGATCAGCCCACGCCACTTCAGCTCGTCGACGATGTCCGTCACGGTTCTCGTATCTCCTTTTGATGATCTTCGGTGGTCGAGTGACTGCCGGCTACGAGGTTATACGCCCTGACTGACAGAGCTCATATTGAAGTCGGGCACCCTCAGAGCGGGCATGGCGGTTCTGGTGAACCAGTCGCTCCATTCCCTCGGCAGTGTCTTTTCCGTCCGCCCGGCCTCGGTCGCCCGTCCCAGCAGATCCACCGGTGACTCGTTGAACCGGAAGTTGTTCACCTCGCCGGCGACCTCGCCGTTCTCGACGAGGTAGACGCCGTCCCGGGTCAGCCCGGTGAGCAGCAGCGTCGCCGGGTCGACCTCGCGGATGTACCAGAGGCAGGTCAGCAGCAGGCAGGGCCCACGATGGGTCGTCGCGGCGACCATCTCCTCCAAGGAGCGGTCCTCGCCGCCGTCCAGGATCAGGTTGCCGATACCGGGAGCCACCGGCAGACCGGTCAGACCCGCGCTGTGCCGCGTGCTCGTCAGATGCGCGAGCTCGCCCTCGCGCACCCAGTCGGTGGCCTGGAGTGGCAGCCCGTTGTCGAAGACGGAGGCGTCGTCCCCGGAGGAGTGCGCGAGCACGAAAGGCGCGCACTCCAGGCCCGGCTCGTTCGGGTCGCTGCGCAGCGTCAGCGGCAACTCGGCCAGCTTCTCGCCGACGCGGGTACCGCCGCCCGGCTTGCTGAACACCGTCCGGCCCTCCATCGCGTCCCGGGCCGACGACGACCACATCTGGTAGATCAGCAGGTCGGCGACGGCGGTCGGCGGCAGCAGCGTCTCGTACCGCCCGGCGGGCAGGTCGATGCGCCGCCGCGCCCAGCCGAGCCGCGTGGCCAGCTCCGCGTCGAGCGCCGCCGGGTCCACGTCCTTGAAGTCACGCGTCGACTGCCCCGCCCACGCCGAGCGTGTATGGTCCGGTGACTTGGCGTTCAGCTCAAGCGTCCCGTTGGGCTGGTCGTGGCGAAGGCGCAGCCCCGTCGACGTGCCGACATAGCTGGACACGAGTTCGTGGTTGGCGAAGCCGTACAGCTCGTGCCCGTCCGCATGCGCGCGGGCGAACGATTCACCGAGCGCCGGGGCGAAGTCCGTGAAGACGGCGGACGAGGTCTCGGCGGGCGCGTCCGTGAAGTCGGGGGACTGAGCGACCCCAGTCACCAGTGGTTGCGCGTCCTCGGCCGGGCCCGCGCCCCGCGCCGCGGTCTCGGCGGCCCGTACGAGCGGCTCCAGCTCTTCCGCGGTCACCGCCGAGCGCGAGACGACCCCGCATGAGGTGCCCTGCCGACCGTCGACGGTCGCGATGACGGTCAGCGTGCGCCCGCGCGTGACCCCGTTCGTGGTCAACGCGTTCCCGGCCCAGCGCAGATGGGCGGTCGAGTGCTCGTCGGCGATCACGACACAGCCGTCGGCCCGGGACAGTTCGAGGGCGCGCTCGACGACCTCGTGCGGCCCCTTCGTACGAGTCGTCCTGCTCATCGCCCGGCCTCCTGCGTGGTGTTCAGAATGTTGACGCCCTTGAAGAGGGCCGACGGGCAGCCGTGCGAGACCGCCGCGACCTGGCCGGGCTGGGCCTTGCCGCAGTTGAAGGCACCGCTCAGGACGTATGTCTGCGGGCCGCCGACCGCGGCCATCGAGCCCCAGAAGTCCGTGGTCGTCGCCTGGTACGCGACGTCCCGCAGCTGGCCGGCGAGCCGCCCGTTCTCGATCTTGAAGAAGCGCTGTCCCGTGAACTGGAAGTTGTAGCGCTGCATGTCGATGGACCACGACCGGTCGCCGACGATGTAGATCCCGCGGTCCACGCTGCCGATCAGGTCCTCGGTCGACATTCCGGCCGGATCCGGTCGCAGCGACACGTTTGCCATGCGCTGCACCGGCACATGGCCGGGTGAGTCGGCGTACGCGCACCCGTTGGACCGCTCGAACCCGGTCAACCGGGCGATCCGCCGGTCCAGTTGGTAGCCGACCAGGGTCCCGTCCTTCACCAGGTCCCAGGACTGCCCCTCGACGCCCTCGTCGTCGTACCCGATGGTCGCGAGCCCGTGCTCGGCGGTGCGGTCACCGGTGACGTTCATCAGCTCGGAGCCGTACTTCAGCCTGCCGAGCTTGTCGAAGGTGGCGAAGGAGGTGCCGGCGTACGCGGCCTCGTAGCCGAGCGCCCGGTCCAGTTCCGTGGCGTGTCCGATGGACTCGTGGATCGTCAGCCACAGGTTGGACGGGTCGACGACGAGGTCGTACACACCCGCCTCGACACTCGGCGCCCGCATCTTCTCGGCCAGCAGTTCCGGGATCCGCTCCAGCTCGGACTCCCAGTCCCAGCCGGTGCCCATCAGGTATTCCCACCCGCGCCCGACCGGCGGCGCGATCGTCCGCATGGAGTCGAACTCGCCGCTCGACGCGTCGACCGCGACGGCGGTGAGCTGCGGATGCAGCCGTACGCGCTGCTGGGTGGTGACGGTACCCGCCGTATCGGCATAGAACTTGTTCTCGTGCACGGTCAGCAGTGAGGCGTCCACGTGGCTGACCCCCCGGGCCGCCAGGAGCTGCTCGCTCCAGTCCGTGAGCAGCCCCACCTTCTCGTGGTCCGGCACCGAGAAGGGGTCGATCTCGTACGCGGAGACCCAGGTCTTCTCGGCGTGCACCGGCTCATCGGCGAGCTCGACCCGCTCCTCGGAGCCCGCCGCCCTGATCACCTGGGCAGACAGCTTGGCCATGGCCACGGCCTGCGAGGTGACCTTCGCGGCGGCGTCCATCGTCATATCGACACCGGACGCGAACCCCCAGGTCCCGCCGTGCACCACCCGCACCGCGAACCCCAGATCGGTGGTGTCCGACGACCCCGCCGGCTTCGCGTCCCGCAGCCGCCACGCCGCGCTGCGCACCCGTTCGAGCCGGAAGTCCGCGTGCTCGGCGCCCAGTGCCCGGGCCCGCGCGAGCGCGGCGTCGGCGAGAGCCCTGAGGGGCAGGCGCAGAAATGTCTCGTCGATGTGATGGGCCATGGAGCTCTCCCCGTCTGCTCTGCGGATGTCCGCAGTGAACCATGCCGAGCGGCACCTGTGGATGACCAGCTGTTTCACGGGTTCGTGGAGTGCCAGGGCAGGAGGCTGCACCGCCACCTGCTGGACCTGAACCAGCCCTTTCATCAGGTGAACCAGGGCATCAATGTCCTCGCTGAAGCCGTACCGGCGTGTACGGCACGTACGGCACTCGGAACCCGACAAGGCGTGGGTACACCCCACGCGACGTAGGCACATGTCGCGGCCTGCCGAGACCACCCCAGTGCCCCGGCAACTGTAGAGACCCGACAGGAGGCGGACGGACCCACTGTCGGTGCCCGAAGGTCCCCGAACCGCGGCGGACCGATAGGTTTCGAGGGAAGCCGCCTGCCCTCCACGGTGCGGGCGGTGTACCAGACCGCTATCGAAAGGGTGATCCGTTGAGCCGCTCGGTTCTCGTCACCGGAGGAAACCGGGGCATCGGCCTCGCCATCGCCCGCGCCTTCGCCGACGCGGGCGACAAGGTCGCGATCACGTACCGCTCGGGGGAACCCGAAGCCCTTCAGAAAGAAGGGTTCCTCGCCGTCAAGTGCGACATCACCGACACCGAACAGGTGGAGCAGGCCTACAAGGAGATCGAGGCCGAGCACGGTCCGGTCGAGGTGCTGATCGCCAACGCCGGCGTCACCAAGGACCAGCTGCTGATGCGGATGTCCGAGGACGACTTCACGTCCGTTCTCGACACCAACCTCACCGGCACCTTCCGCGTCGTGAAGCGTGCCAACCGCGGCATGCTGCGGGCCAAGAAGGGCCGCGTCGTCCTCATCTCGTCGGTCGTCGGGCTGTACGGCTCGCCCGGGCAGGCGAACTACGCCGCTTCCAAGGCTGGCCTGGTGGGCTTCGCGCGCTCACTCGCCCGTGAGCTCGGCTCGCGCAACATCACCTTCAATGTCGTCGCGCCCGGCTTCGTCGACACCGACATGACCAGGGTGCTCACCGACGAGCAGCGCGAGGGCATCGTGAAGCAGGTTCCGCTCGGCCGGTACGCGCAGCCCGGGGAGATCGCCGCGACGGTGCGGTTCCTCGCCTCTGACGACGCCTCGTACATCACTGGAGCCGTCATCCCGGTTGACGGCGGACTGGGAATGGGTCACTGATCACCATGAGTGGAATCCTCGAGGGCAAGCGCGTTTTGATCACCGGTGTGCTGATGGAGTCCTCCATCGCGTTCCACACCGCGAAGCTGGCCCAGGAGCAGGGCGCCGAGATCATCCTGACCGCCTTCCCGCGGCCCACGCTGACCGAGCGCATTGCCAGGAAGCTCCCCAAGCCCACCAAGGTCATCGAGCTCGATGTCACCAACGACGAGCACCTGGCGCGCCTCGCTGACATCGTCGGTGAGGAACTCGGCGGACTCGACGGCGTCGTGCACTCCATCGGATTCGCCCCGCAGGACGCGCTCGGCGGAAACTTCCTCAACACCCCGTTCGAATCCGTCGCCACCGCCATGCACGTCTCGGCGTACTCCCTGAAGTCGCTGACCATGGCCTGTCTGCCGCTGCTGCAGAACGGCGGCTCAGTCGTCGGACTCACCTTCGACGCCCAGTTCGCCTGGCCGCAGTACGACTGGATGGGTCCGGCCAAGGCCGCCCTGGAGGCCACCAGCCGCTATATGGCGCGCGATCTGGGCAAGCAGAACATCCGCTGCAACCTCATCTCCGCTGGCCCCATCGGCTCCATGGCCGCCAAGTCCATCCCGGGCTTCGGCGAGCTGGCCTCCGTATGGGACAGGCGTTCGCCCCTGGAGTGGGACCTCAAGGACCCCGAGCCGGCCGGCCGCGGCGTCGTCGCCCTGCTGAGCGACTGGTTCCCGAAGACGACCGGTGAGATCATCCATGTGGACGGCGGTCTGCACGCGATCGGTGCGTGACGTCTCCTGAGTGTGTGACGTCACCTGGTGCTCCGGCCGGAGTACCAGGACTGCTTCGGACTTATGTTGGTACGTTCATGTGTCTAATGAGCGCGATGCGCCCCGTTTCCCGCAGTGCGGGGAGCGGGGCGTCACCCGTTCGGACCACCGACCGGGCGGTGAGGGAAGTAACTGCGCACTCTGGAAGAGGAGTTCCCACGGAAGAGGAGTTCTCCTCCCCAGCACGGCCGAGGAGGTCCACCTTGTGCGCTTGTCCCCGCGCTTCGCTCCGCTGCCGGCCGCGCTGGTTCTCCTGTTCTTGGTGCCTCACGACGCCGCCTCGTACGCCACGAGAACGGCACCCCGCGCGCGCGTGCCCGTCCTTGTCGACAGTTCCGCCGACAGTTCCGTCGACAGGCCCTTCGGGGCCGAGTGCCGGATCATGGTCGACGGTTCGTATGTGATCGCGTACTGCCACAACCCGTATCCCGAGGTCGACCGGGTCGGCCTGCACATCGAGTGCGAGCGATGGTGGGACATCGACAGCGACGGGGCGAGGCTCACCGCCGGGCCCGCACAGACCGTGCGCCTCACCGGCCGCTGCTGGAAGGAAATACGTTCGGCGTGGGTCAGTCACCAGAGGTGACGTTGCGCCCTGGGCGGCTCAGGAACGGATAGCTCGCGCCCTCCGTGGTGGCCGTCAGACGCGGCCTTTCGGCATGTCCGCCCTGGCGAGACCCCACAGGTGTCGGGGCGGACGAAGGATGCGAGACTTGCCCGTATGCCCGTGCTCGACCCGAATCCCCAGAACGGCCAGAAGAAGATGCTGCTGGTCTTCGGCGCGTTCCTCGCCATTTTCGTGATCATCGGCATCATCGCGACGATCGCTTCGCCATGATCCCTTCCGTGGCTCTCCGTGGCTCTCCGTGGTTCTCCGTTGCTCTTGGTGACCAGGGGCGGCGTCGTGGTCCGGCTGCCCCGGTGGGCCCTGACTCCGCCCGCGCTCGCCTTCGCCGCACTGCTGTGCTGATACTCGATCCCGCGGACGCGCACGCGGCCGGCGGCGACCCCGCGGTGGGTCACCTCTTCGAGCGCATCCAGCGGACGGTGCTGCACCAGGTCGCCTGATCTCCGGCCCCTATGCCGGGACGGCGAGTCAACTCCCTGCGCCCCATGGCATGTTTCATGCGAAGCTGGATCCCATGAGCGTCGCAGAACCCCGCAGGATTGTCCTTTTCCGGCATGCGAAAGCCGACTGGCCCCAGGTGTCCGATCAGGAGCGGCCGCTCGCTGAGCGGGGCCGCAAGGACGCAGCCGTCGCCGGACGCAAGCTTGCCGACACCGGCGTCCCCTTCGATCTGGCCCTCTGCTCCACCGCGGCCCGTACCCGTGAGACTTGGAAACTCGCCGTCCAGGAGCTTCCGCAGCGGCCGAAAACGGTATACGAGGAGCGGCTCTACGAGGCTTCGCCCGGCCAGCTGATCGCCGTGCTCAACGAAACCCCGGACGACGTGCACAGCGTGCTCCTGATCGGTCACAACCCCGGAGTGCGGGGCCTCGCCGACATCCTGGCGGGTAGGTCCGAGGGCGACGCCCAGGAGCGGATGGGCCGCCGCGGCTTCCCCGCCGCCGCGTTCGCCGTGCTCACCTTCACCGGCTCCTGGAAGAGCGTGGAGCCCGGCGTGGGCACGCTGCTCGACTACTGGGCGCCGACCGAGTGACCCCACCCGTACTTGGACGGGCCCGGCACCGCGAGGGATGCTAAGGGCATCCGCGAGGATGCCGGGCCCGTTTTACAGGGGACGCTCAGTCCATGTGCATGTCCGCGGCCTCGACCTCTTCACGGGTGACGCCCAGCAGATACAGGACCGTGTCGAGGAAGGGGAAGTTCACCGCGGTGTGCGCGGCCTCGCGTACGACCGGCTTGGCGTTGAAGGCGACGCCGAGACCGGCCGCGTTCAGCATGTCGAGGTCGTTCGCACCGTCCCCGATCGCCACGGTCTGGGCGAGCGGTACGCCCGCCTCCGCGGCGAACCGGCGCAGCAGCCGCGCCTTGCCTGCCCGGTCCACGATCTCGCCGGTGACCTTGCCGGTCAGCTTCCCGTCGACGATCTCCAGCGTGTTGGCCTGGGCGAAGTCGAGCCCGAGCCGCTCCTTGAGATCATCCGTCACCTGCGTGAACCCGCCCGAGACGACGCCGACTTGGTAGCCGAGCCGCTTCAGCGTTCGGACCAGAGTGCGCGCGCCCGGCGTCAGCCGCACCTCACTGCGCACCTTGTCCACCACGGAGGCGTCGAGCCCCTCGAGGAGCGCCACGCGCGCGTGCAGCGACTGTTCGAAGTCTAGTTCGCCCCGCATCGCGACCGCCGTCACCTCGGCGACCTGGTCCTCGCAGCCGGCGTGTGCCGCGAAGAGCTCGATCACCTCGTCCTGGATGAGCGTCGAGTCGACGTCCATCACGATCAGGCGCTGGGCACGCCGGTGCAGCCCGGCCGAGACCACGGCGACGTCGACGCCGAGTGCCGCGGACTCGGTCGCCAGGGCGGTCCGCAGCTCCTCGGTCTGCGTACCGGACACGGCGAACTCGACCGCCGTCACCGGGTACTTGGCGAGCCGGAAGATACGGTCGATGTTGCCGCCGGTCGTGGTGATCCGGGCGGCGATCGCAGCCGTCGACTCGGCGGTGAGCGGGTGCCCGAGCACGGTGACAAGGGACCGTCCGTGGCCGCGCGGCCGGTTGTCGCCGCGGCCGGAGATGATCTCGGCCTGCAGCTTCCGGGAGTCCGCCCAGCTGTGCACCGTGGCGCGCAGCTCGCCTTCGACACCGCTCGGCGGCTGGGTCACGAGCGCGCACAGCACGATCCGGCCACGAGTGACGACCTGCTCGATGTCGACCACGTCGACCGAGTAGGCGGCGAGGGTGTCGAAGAGTCCGGCCGTGATACCGGGTCGGTCCTTGCCGAAGATCTTGACAAGGAGAGTGGGAATGTCGGAGGTCTGCGAAGCGCTCATGGTATATCCCACCGTATCCGGCACCGAGTGCCTTCCGCCTTCAGGGTCCGTTAGGCGGACAGGGGGCAGTGGGCGTCAGCCGCACCCGTCCCCCCCGACGAGGCCATGGTTTGCGGCGGGGGCGGGTTTCTTCTGGTCGTGCAGTTCCCCGTGCCCCCGTGGGTGGGCGCTCCCGCACCCACTTCCATCGCCCCGGGGCGCGAGGCCTCGCCGCCTTTCCCGGGGCCTTCCCGGGGGCCTTCCCAGGAGGCGGCCGTTCGTCCGGTGGCGGAGTGGTCCCTCCTGGGACGGCCTGGGACGGCCTGGGACGGCCGTACATGCCGGGCGGATGCCACTCGTCCCCGGGCCTGCAGTTCGTCAGGGAACCATCCGAGGCAACGCCCAGTCGCACGGCGAAGGAGGACAGCAGCACATCGCCAACTGGCATGGGCCTGCGATCCCGTGCGGTCTCGTAGCTCGTCGGAAGCCCCCCGATCCGCGCCGCGACGTCTCCACCGCGGATGTCCCCTTCGCGTTGGATTACCACTCTCCGGGCCGGTTTCCACCCCGTCAACGGAATCGGACAACTCGCCCGTACTCAGTTTTCACAAGGCCCGACTTTCGGTCAGAGGGCTGAGCCTGGAATAGTTCCCCAGGATGTTCGACATCCCTGGACTCCCTGCGAGGGGGTAACTCGGGGGACAACTCAGTGGGGCATGGAGTGCCGGAACTCGTACTGGAATTGAATGGACGGACCTGGACGCTCGA
>CAMLJW010000104.1 GCA_946480485.1 uncultured Streptomyces sp.
GGACGGTCTGCTCTCCGAGCTGGACGAGTACGCGGTCGAGCAGGCCCTGCAGATCGCCGACGAAGCCGATGACGCCGAGATCACCGTGTTGACGGTGGGTCCGGAGGACGCCAAGGACGCGCTGCGCAAGGCGCTGTCGATGGGCGCCGACAAGGCGATCCATGTCGAGGACGACGACCTGCACGGCACCGACGCGATCGGCACTTCGCTGGTGCTCGCGAAGGCGATCGAAAAGGCCGGCCACGACCTGGTCATATCCGGGATGGCGTCCACCGACGGCACCGCGGGCATCGTGCCCGCGCTGTTCGCCGAGCGCCTCGGTGTCCCGCAGGTGACGCTGCTGTCCGAGGTCTCCGTCGAGGACGGCACGGTCAAGGGCCGCCGCGACGGCGACGCCGCGTCCGAGCAGCTGGAGGCCTCCCTGCCGGCGGTCGTGTCGGTCACCGACCAGTCGGGCGAGGCGCGTTACCCCTCCTTCAAGGGCATCATGGCGGCCAAGAAGAAGCCGGTTCAGTCCTGGGACCTGTCCGACCTGGACATCGACGCGGAGGAGGTCGGTCTCGACGGCGGCTGGACCGCCGTCGACTCCGCCACCGTGCGTCCGGCGCGCACCGCCGGGACCGTCGTCAAGGACGAGGGCGAGGGCGGTCGGCAGCTCGCCGAGTTCCTCGCCGGCCAGAAGTTCATCTGATCGAGTTGGAGTCGCATTCCCATGGCTGAAGTTCTCGTCTACGTCGACCACGTGGACGGTGCCGTCCGCAAGCCCACCCTGGAGCTGCTGACCCTGGCCCGCCGCATCGGCGAGCCGGTCGCCGTCGCGCTGGGCAACGGCGCCGGTGACACCGCCGCCGCCCTCGCCGAGCACGGCGCGGTCAAGGTCCTCACCCACGAGGCCGCCGAGTACGCCGACTACCTGGTCGTCCCGAAGGTGGACGCCCTTCAGACCGCCGTCGAGGCCGTGTCCCCGGCCGCCGTGCTGGTCCCGTCCTCCGCCGAGGGCAAGGAGATCGCCGCCCGTCTGGCGCTGCGCATCGGCTCTGGCATCATCACCGACGCCGTCGACCTCGAGGCCGGCGACGAGGGCCCGGTGGCCACCCAGTCGGTGTTCGCCGCGTCCTTCACCACCAAGTCCCGTGTCTCCAAGGGCACTCCGGTCATCACGGTCAAGCCGAACTCGGCCGCCGTGGAGGCCGCCCCGGCCGCCGGCGCGGTCGAGGCGCTCGCCGTGACCTTCTCCGCCGCCGCGACCGGCACCAAGGTCACCGCGCGCACCCCGCGCGAGTCGACCGGCCGCCCGGAGCTGACCGAGGCCGCGATCGTGGTCTCCGGCGGCCGTGGCGTCAACGGCGCCGAGAACTTCGCGATCATCGAGGCCCTCGCCGACTCCCTCGGCGCGGCCGTCGGTGCCTCGCGTGCCGCCGTCGACGCCGGCTGGTACCCGCACACCAACCAGGTCGGCCAGACCGGCAAGTCCGTCTCGCCGCAGCTGTACATCGCCTCCGGCATCTCCGGCGCGATCCAGCACCGCGCGGGCATGCAGACCTCGAAGACCATCGTGGCCATCAACAAGGACGCCGAGGCCCCGATCTTCGACCTGGTCGACTACGGCGTCGTCGGCGACCTCTTCGACGTCGTCCCCGCCCTCACCGAGGAGATCAACGCCCGCAAGGGCTGATCCCAAAAGGCGCTCCCAACCGATCGCCACCGCTCTTGCCCGGGGTCGTCGGAAGCGGCGTCGAGCGGGGCGGGGAAGACGTTCCGCAGCAGCCCCGCGCGATGCCGCAGCGTTCCGTCCCAGAGGGCTACCCGGCCGGTCTGATCACCGGCCGCCAGGCGCGAGCCGTCGGGAGAGAAGGCGAGCGCACCGATCTCGTCGTCCTGTACGTGGTCGCGGGCCCGTCCGGTCCCTACGACGCCGTGGTCGTCCACGACGAGCCGGCCGTCGGGGCTGGCCGCCAGGTGGTAGCCGCTCCGACCTGCGGGCTGCGGTCCTGTGCTGTCGTGCCGTGTCCCAGGTCTCCTCGACGACGTCGCCGAAGGGCGCGCTGCGCGTCGAGCGTTTCCAGCCCGTGGTCCAGAAGACGGGTGCGGACACGGAGTTCGAGGTGGTCCTGGAGCGCTCGAACCGCACGTTGACCATCCCGGCGGAGGTGTCCGTACTCGACGCCCTACGGGCCGCGGGTGTCGAGGTGCTCTTCTCCTGCACCGAGGGCACCTGCGAGACCGATGTCCTCGAAGGCACCCCCGACCACCGGGACTCGGTGCTCAGCGACGAGGAGCGGGAGGCCGGCGAGACCATGCTCATCTGTGTGTCCCGGTGCCGCGGGAAGCGCCTCGTGCTCGACCTGTGAGACCTGCACCAAGGGCATGCAGAGGAAACTCGCCGCCACGTCGCTGAACGGGGCGGCGGGCCACCCGGTGCGGTGGTGTCACACCTCGGCCGCGGTGACCACGCTGAGATGGCTCGTCCTGCGCCGCACTCGTGCCGCCCGGCGGGTCGTACCGGTGGCGCGGCCCGTCTCGCGCAGGACCAGGGTCATGCGCGTATAGCCCATGTCCTGAAGGGACTTGGGAGCTTCGCCGACGATCCGGCAGTTCGTACGGCCCCATCGCGGGTCCGGGTGCCACAGCGGTCGTACCGCGCCGTCGTGCTGCAGGGCGTCCGGGCCGACCGAGCTGATCCAGTGCGGCAGTCCGTGCCGGTACGCGGCGTCCATGATCGGATCCTGGGCGATGTCCCGGAGGATGGACAGCAGCACGCGATCGTGGGCGTGCCGCTCCATCGCGGCGGCGAAGTGGGCCAGCATCGGCAGACACCAGCTCGACTCGTGCTCGCCGAGGACCGTGCCGGCATCCGGATGGAACAGGACGAACCGCAGGAAGTTGTCCCCCGGCATGGCCGTGGGATGCGGGCCGACGCCACGGAAAAGTGTCTCGAACGCGTCGTTCGCGAAGACGACGTCCCAGCGGTGGTCGAAGACGACGGAGGGAAAGGGGACGGCATCCAGGAAAGCGGCGTAGTCCTGCAAATACGCCTGAGCCTGGAGACTTTCGGGGACGGGTCGCGACCTCGGCCGCTGCCTTCCTGCCTGGTACTCCATCGGGAGGTCACCCCTCTTGCCTCTGCGGCCTTCACGCGGCGCCGTGATCCTGCTATCCCCGCTGGAGGTGTGTCAACTATCGTGGCACCTGCCGCCGGTTGACGATGGAATCTCGCCACAGTTGTGGCGAGTCCTGGATGTGAGTTCGAGCCAAGGGCTACTCTCCGGGGCAGTTCACGGTGCACTACCCGGATTTCGGGGGGCTTGGCGCCTCATGGCTCCGCACCTTCCTCAGAGCAGTCGAGAGAAACGTGGGAGATCTGTCGGTGACGGATGGCTTCGAGGTTCTGGGCGCCACCGCGACGGGTCTGCTGCCGGCCGTCGTGGCCCGCGTCGCCACCCTCGCGGACCGGCTCAGTGTGCCGCGCAGCGAGGTGTTCGACGTCCAGTTCCTGTCCCTCGCCTCCGGTGTGCCGGAGGTCGTGGTCAAGGCGCTGCTGAGAGGTCGGCCCGCCGGTGAGCCGGACCTTCAGACCCGCTTCCTGCAACGTCTCGACCTGCTGCGCCGCACGCGACTCAAGCCGAACGGCCGCCGGTACACCCAGCAGGAGATCGCCGACGGCGCGGGCATGTCGCGTCAGCAGGCGGGCGCCCTCATCAATGGAGACCGCCGCCCCACCATGGAGCACTGCGACGCCATTCAGCGCTTCTTCCGGGTGCACGCCGGGTTCCTCACGGCCGAGGACCCCGAGGCCCTGGCGGGCGCCCTCCAGCGCTGTGAGCAGGAGTTGCTTCAGCGGCTGGCCGACTGGGAGAGAGCCTCTGCCGCAGCCACGGCCGACCCTTTCGAGCAGCTGCTCCAGGACCACGGCGTCCGGGGGATCGCCTGGCGCGCCGCACAGCTGCCGACCGACCAACACCGGGACAAGGTCACGGAATGGCTGGACATGCTCCTGGAGAGCGTCAGGCGGCCCGATTCGTGAGTGAGCCGGGGTGAGACCGTGGGCATCGGAAAGGAAATGCGCCGTCTGTGCGGCGAGTTGGTCGGCGAGCTCTCGCTCCCGGCACCGGCGGATCCCGCCGACCTCCACGCCGCGCTGTGCGACGCCATGAGCAGACGCCGCGGCCGCCCCGTGAGGTTCCGCACGGCCCCCTTCCCGCCCGGGACCGCCAGCGGGCTCTGGCTCGACATGGCCGACCAGGACCTCGTGGTCGTCGAGGAACGCACCGCTCCCGACCACCAGTTGGTGATCCTCGGCCACGAACTGTGGCACATGAGGTCCGGCCACTGCAGCCACCACGTCGAAGGCGCGGCCGTCGCCGCCCGCCTACTGTCGGACGACGCCGATCTACGGGCGACCGTCCTGAAGGTGGCCGCCCGCACCCGGTTCGACCTCGTGGAAGAGCAGGACGCCGAGAGCTTCGGCCTGCTGCTGGCGAGCAAATGCCGTGCGTGGCTGGCCGGTTCGGCGCTGCGCGGCCCGATGCGGCGGGACGGGGTCGCGGGCCGGATCGAGGCGTCCCTGGGCTATCGCGGACCACGTAGCTGAAGCCGCCGACGTCATGAATGATTCGAGCTACTACATACCGTCCGCCGCCATGGCGATCACGTTCGGCTGCAAGGCGCCCGCACTGCTGCGCTCCTGGCGGGACCCGCTGCTGCGGTCCGTCTGCGCGCTGCTCGTCCTCGCGGGCCTCGCGTTCTTCTTCGCGGCCCCGCCGACGATCACCGAGGTCAACCGCATCACGGGGATCGCGAACGTCTCGGCGCCGCTCGTCTACAGCTTCCTGAGCGCCTTCGGCGCCGCCTGTCTGGTGCTGATCATCAACTGGCGCGGCGGTCCGCCGGAAGCGACCCGGCGGGCCTTGCGCCGGTGGATCGCCGGGTACGGCGCGGTGATCGTGGCGCTGGTCACGCTGTTCGCACTCGGGGACGCGCCGTACGAACGGCTGCGGGATTTCGACACGTACTACGCCAAGACGCCGTTCATCCGCGAGATGATCGTGCTCTACCTCGTGTCGGCCACGGTCGCGGGTGTCGCGATCGACGTCATGTGCTGGCGCTGGGCGCTCCAGGTACGCGGCTGGCTACGGGCCGGACTACTGATCATCGCGGTCGGATTCCTGTTCAACATCCCCTACTCGGTCACCAAGTCCATCGCCGTGGTCGCCCGGTGGAACGGCGGGAACCTGGACGACCTGAGCACCTACGTGGCACCCGCGGTGGCCTCCGCCGGGGTACAGATCAGCGCGGTCGGCTTCTGTCTCCCGCTGGCATGCCAGCGCATCGGGGACACCTGGCACACCTGGTCCACCTATCGTCGGCTCGGGCCGCTGTGGCACGAGTTGAAGCCGGTCGCGGTGCGCGAGGGTCTGGCCGTGCGCATCTCCTGGTGGTCGCCCCCCGAACTCCAGGTGACCCAGCGGGAGTCCGACATCCACGACGCCATGCTCAGCCTGTACCCGTACTTCGACTCCGAGGTGCGCTCGCGCGCCTATGAAGCAGCCGTGACCGCCGGCTCCGACTCCCTCCAGGCACAGGCGGAAGCCGACGCGGTCATGGTGACGACGGCGATACGGGCCAGGGCCGCCGACCCGAAGGGCAGGGTCATCGACGCGGCGGCGACCGAGGCACCGCCCGCGTCCGCCGAGGCGCCCCGCGACCTGGTGCGGATTTCCCTCGCCCTGTATCGGTCACCCGTCGTCGCGGCGGCCCGAGGTCAGGCCGCATACCCGGTCACAGAGCGACTTCCATCCGGTTTCCAGTGACGGAGTCCTACCGGCACCTTCACACTGCGGCGGCTCTCCGTTCCTTCTCGGTCAGGGGAGGTCCGCTCAACAGGGGCTCCTTGCGGCCGAGACAGACCAGAGCGAGCATGTCGGGCATGAGCAGCCGTGTCGGCGGCCTCTCCATGCTCATCACGTCCAGCAGGATGTGCAGGGCGTGCGGGTTGCGTGAGCCGGCGTCGACGGCTCTGTCGACGAACGCGGCGAGGGCCTTTTCCCGTCGGGTGGGGGGCTGGTCGCTGGCGCCCGGGTAGAACACGTCCTGGCCCACAGCCAGGCTCCAGGCGTTTTCCACGGGCCGTGCCGCAATCTTCTGGATGCGCCGTGCCGTGCCGGGTGCGGTGAGATCCTGCCGGCGCAGGACACCGCGTAGCGCCGTGACGCTCTGGGCGGCGACGCTCAGTCCGTGCCCGTAGACGGGGTTGTAGCCGGCGATGGCGTCGCCGAGGACTGCGAAGCCTGCGGGCCAGTGCGTGGCCTTCTCGTAGTAGCGGCGTTTGTTGGCGGTGCTGCGGGTGGTGACGACGTCGGTTTCTGGGTGTGCCTTGGCAAGGAGCTCGCCGATGACGGGGTGGGGCAGTTGCCGGGCGAAGGGCACGAACTCGTCGTTGATGTTGCTGGGCTGCCCGCCGCGGGTTCCGGCGAGTGTCACCAGCCACCGGCCGCCTTCCACCGGGGCGATGATGCCACCCCTGCCCGGGGATTGGCGGGGATCGGCCTGGACGTTGACCATCGGAAAGCCGTCGGCGGCGCTGCCCGGTGCGCGGTATATCCGGCTGGCATAGCCGATGCCGGCGTCGACCGTGCGCTCGCGCACGGGTGGAAGCCCCAGTTCTCTGAGCCAGACGGGAGCGCGGCTGGCGCGCCCGCTCGCATCGATGACCAGGTCGGCGGGGATCGTGTTCTCGGTGTGTGCCGAGCGTACGCGGGCTCCCGTCACGCGGTCCGCGCTGCCTTCCAGGGCCAGCAGTTCGGTCTGCTGCAGCAGGGTGATCCGCTGATGCCTCAGCACGGCTGCTCGGATCACGGCATCCAGCAGATCACGGCTGCACAGGAGGTTGGCGTGGCGGGCGTGGGTGAAACGTCTAAACCACTGGCCCGACGGAGCCCTGGACACCAGGTCGGTCATGATGCGGGCCTTCCAAGCGCCGTGGTCGACGAGTTGGTCGGTGACACCTGGCAGGATGTCCTCGAGGGCTTTGACGCCGCCGGACCAGAACACATGCGCGTGGCGGGCCTGCGGTAGTCCCTTGCGGGGCTGGGGGTCCTCCGGCAACAGGTCGCGTTCGATGACGGTGACGTCGGCGTGGTCAGCGAGTACCGCAGCAGCGAGCATGCCCGTCATGCCCCCTCCGATGACCACCGCGGTACGACGGAGGGCGGTTCTGTCAGACATGGCGGGCACTCTTTCTGTTGCTGGGAGCCGGCAGTCATGGACGGCGGTCTCCGACATCGCGACATGGCGCGTCATCGGCGACGGCCGGCTCGGCCGCGTGCCGGGTGCACGACCGACCCTGTCCGGTGTTTCCCGTCGTCCGCCCGGAGGGCGGGCTCCGCGGGCGGGAAGCTCCGGATGTCCGTCCCGGTTTACCCCGATTCCCGACCGCACTGTGGAGCTTGCGGCCGAAGTCCCAGACCCGGTCGGCGTCAGCCCCGGCCGTACGCCACCGTCACCGCGGTCGTCACCAGACCCCGGCCCACCATCCAGCGCCCCTCGAAGTGGTTGACACGATGCCCGTCCACCACCGGGCCGGGTACGAGGAGTCGGGCGCGGAAGCGGCCCGAGGCGGGGTGCCCGCCGGGCGCGCCGATCTCTATGTCCGCCTCGGTGAAGTCCAGCCACTTTCCGGTGAGGGGGAACCACGCCTTGTAGACCGACTCCTTGGCGCTGAACAGGAGTCGGTCCCAGTGGACGGCGGGATGGTCCGCGGCGAGGTCGCGCAGTCGGCGGTCCTCGGCGGGCAGGGCCACGGAGGGCAGGACGTTGTCCGGGAGCGGCAGATGCGGCTCCGCGTCGATACCGAGTGAGGCCAGATCGGTGGCGTGGGCCAGCGCCGCCGCGCCGTAGCCCTGGCAGTGCGTCATGCTGCCGATCACACCGGCGGGCCACTGCGGAGCTCCACGGTGACCGGACAGGATGGCCTGCGGGGCCACGCCTAGCTTGTCCATGGCGCGCCGGGCGCAGCCACGCACGACGGTGAACTCGCGGCGCCGCTTCTCGACGGCGCGTGCGACCAGCGCCTGTTCCTCGGGGTACAGCGTCGCGCCCTCGACCTCTTCGTCACCGTGCGCTTCCACGGCCACGACCGAGTCCGGGAGTAACTCCTCGATCACTGGTTTTGACCTCCATCGGCAGAATGCGGCGCGGCGTACCCGGTCGTCCCGGGCGCCCTCGCCACTCTCGGGGATAACCGACGGACACCTCTTCGAAGCGAACGTCGTCGAGCACGGTGGTGCGGGGAATGTGCAGGTGCCCGTACACCATCGCGGTGACGCGGTGTCTGAGGTGCCAGTCCGCGGTGAGCCGGGTGCCGCACCACATCGCGAACTCGGGGTACCTGAGGACGTCCGTGGGGTGCCGGTCCAGCGGGTAGTGGTTGACAAGGACCGTGGGCAGTTCGGCAGGGATTTCCGCGAGCCTGCGCTCGGTCTCGGCGACCCGCGCCCGGCACCAGGCCTCGCGGCTCGGGTACGGGTCGGGGTGCAGCACATGCTCGTCCGTGCAGACGACGCCCGTCCCACGGGCGTAGGCGAGGCCCTCCTCCTTGGTCGCACAGCCCTCGGGCAGGTACGAGTAGTCGTAGAGGAGGAAGAGCGGTGCGACGGCGACGGGTCCGCCCGCGCCCTGCCACACGGCGTACGGGTCCTCGGGGGTCGTCACGCCGAGTTCGCGGCAGAGGGCGACCAGGTGTTCGTAGCGGGCGACGCCGCGCAGGGTGACGGTGTCCTTGGGGTGGGTCCACAGTTCGTGGTTACCGGGTGTCCAGATCACCTTGCGGAAGCGTCCGCTGAGGGTTTCGAGGGCCCAGCGGATGTCGGCCACGGTCTCCGCCACATCGCCGGCCACCAGGAGCCAGTCGTCGTCGGACTCGGGGTACATCCGCTCGACGAGGGCGCGGTTCTCGGCGTATCCGACATGCAGATCGCTGATGGCCAGCAGCCCGCCGGGATGGTCAGCCGTCGGCTTCACCCTCGCCCCCTCCACGCATTCCGATGCAACACGAGAACACACAGGAACACAGCCGCCCGCCACCGTACAGGAGCATCCTCAACGGGCTCACGAAAACTGGCCGACGGCGCGCCACGGCACCGGCCGCCGCCCCGCCTGACCGATCCTTCACCCGACCGATCAAGCCTGGTGGGTTCTACTTCAGGTACGCGAGGCCGGGGTGGGCCCCGGTGTAGCCCTCGACGAGGCGGCGGGCGACATTCACGGAGTCGACCAGCGGGTGCAGGGCGAAGGCCCTCACAGCGGTCGTCCGGGAGCCCGACTCGGCCGCGGCGAGCACGTCGCGCTCGACCGCCTTCACCGCGCACACCAGGCCGGTCGCGTGGTCCGGGAGCGGATCGACGGCGACGGGGTGCGCACCGTTGGTGTCGACGAGGCACGGCACCTCGATGACCGCGTCCGCGTCGAGCACGGACAGGGTGCCGTGGTTGCGGACGTTGAGGATCAGCGTGGTGGGCTCGTCACGGGCGATGGCCCGCATCAGGGCGAGGGCCACCTTCTCGTAGCCGCCGCAGAGGTCGTCGGCCTCGCGGTCGCCGGCGCCCGCCGTGTCCCTGTTCTCGGACATGTAGGTGGACTCGCGCTCGGCCCGGGTGCTGTCCCAGGTCGCCAGCGCGGCCGCGTCGGGGTGCTTCATCGCCTCGTAGAAGCGGTCCTGCTGGTCGCGCAGGAAGGCGCCGCGGGTCCTCTCGGCCTCCTGGTAGGCGCGTACCGCCTCCCGGTTGAAGTAGTAGTAGTGGAGGTACTCGTTCGGGATCGCGCCCAGGGAGCGTAGCCACTCGGTGCCGAAGAGTCTGCCCTCCTCGAACGAGCCGAGCAGGTCCGCATCGGCGAGCAGCCGCGGCAGTTCGTCGCGTCCGGCGACGCGCAGGCCGCGGACCCAGCCGAGGTGGTTGAGGCCGACGTAGTCGATCCAGGCCTCGCGCGGGCCCACGCCGAGGACGCGGGCGATACGCCGACCGAGGCCGACCGGCGAGTCGCAGATGCCGATCACGCGGTTGCCGAGGTGCCGGGACATGGCCTCGGTGACCAGGCCGGCCGGGTTCGTGAAGTTGATCAACCAGGCGTCGGGGGCGAGCCGGGCCACCCGCCGTGCGATGTCGACGGCGACGGGCACCGTGCGCAACCCGTAGGCGATGCCGCCGGCGCCGACGGTCTCCTGGCCCAGCACGCCCTCGGCGAGCGCGATCCGCTCGTCGGCCGCGCGTCCTTCGAGGCCGCCGACGCGGATCGCGGAGAAGACGAAGTCGGCGCCGCGCAGCGCCTCGTCGAGGTCGGTGGTGGCGGTCACGGCGGGTGGGCCGGGGACATCGGCTGCCTGCTCGCCGAGGACGCGGGCGACGGCCGAGAGCCGCCCCGCGTCCAGGTCGTGCAGCACGACGTCGGTGACGCGGCCCTCGGCGCGGTCCCCCAGGAGCGCCCCGTACACGAGCGGCACCCGGAATCCGCCCCCGCCAAGAATCGTCAGCTTCACGCCACAGCCCTTTCCACTCCGTGTCAGCGTCACGGTTCACGTCCGAGCCACGCGGCTTGTGTCCGCGCCACGCGCACACCCGCCTCCTGCCGGGCGGACCGGGTACCGGCCGGCGTCGGCCGGCCCGTCGTCACCACCTCGTCCAGCGACCTTGCCCGTGAGATCGATGCTGGACACGAGGGGTCCCTTCGGGAAAGGAGCTGCGGCACTGCGGCTTCGAACCTAGAGGCTAAGTACAATAATTGTAGATGTCAATCATTGTTGGTGGCCATTCGTGCGTCATACTGTCTCCAGTACGGAGGAAGACCGAAGTCAGCACAGGCCAGTGCAAGTCAGCACGAAGGACCGCCCCGTCCCGGGGCCTCGATCAGGGAGCCCGCCATCGCCGGCCAGCAGCACCCAACGAACCCCGACGCCATCGACGTGCAGGAGCCGTGGATGCGCGGGCTGCACGCGGACACCGGCTATCTGCTGTACCGGATCGGTCTGCGCTCCGGGCAGCTGTTCAACGCCTTCCTCCAGGAGTCGGGGCTGCGGCTGCGTCACTACGCGCTGCTGCGCTTCCTGGCCACCTCCGAGGGCGCGCTGCAGCGGGAGCTGAGCGCACGGCTGGGATACGACCCGAGCGCGATAGTCGGCCTCGTCGACGACCTGGAGAAGCTCGGCTTCGCCGAGCGCCGTCCTGCGCCCGACGACCGCCGCAGCCGGATCGTCGTCCTGACCGACGGCGGCCGGGCGTTCTTGCGGGACACCGACGAGGCGGGGCTGCGCGTGGCCAGTGCCCTGCTCCACCCCCTCGACGCCACCGAGCGGGCCACGCTGCACACGCTTCTGCAACAGATCGCCGAGACCGAACTCAGCTGATGACCCCACGCTCGGCGCCGGAGCGGCTCCTCTCCGTGCTCGCCGCCTTCGACGGCGCCGACCGGACCACCGGACAGCTGACGGCGGAAAGCGCGTCGGACGGAACTCGTACGGCACGCGCGGCGTACGTGACGGGGCGTCCGCGTGCCTGGCGGTTCCCCCACCAGATCAGCCACCCATCGTCCGACGTGGCGTGACCGCCCACCGCGCGGCGCACCCACGGACGTGAGCGGCCGGATCGAGGTCCGTCGGGACCGTGACCCACACCGCCGAACCCGCCGACCCGCCGACCCCGCCGACCTCCTCGCCCGGCCCGACGGGCGATGATCGTACGCTTCGGCTTGCAGGTGCCGGGTACTTCGAAGGGGATACAAGGCATCACGATGGACTTCGCGTACGGCGAGTCCTTCAGCGCGTCCAGCCAGGAGGCGTACGAACGCCTCATCCTGGACGTGCTGCTCGGTGGCGTCGGCCTCGTCCCGCGCCACAGGGAGGTGGAGGAGTCCTGGAAGATCCTCGACCCGATCGAAGGACCACTGGGGACTCCGGGCACCGAGCCCGCGCCGTACGCCTCGGGCAGCTGGGGTCCCGAGGAAGCCGATGAGATGCTCGCACGAGACGGACGGAGCTTGCGCAGGCCATGAAGATCGACCTGACCGACACCACGGCAAGCAAGATCAACAAGGCCCTGGTGCAGGGACGCCGCGCCGTCGGCACTCCCGCTGTGGGCATGGTCCTGACGATGATCGTCGTGACGGACGAGGAAAACGCGTACGACTCGGTCAGGGCCGCAGAGAACGCCTCGCACGAGCACCCCTCGCGCACGCTGGTCGTCATCAGGCGCGTCTCCCGTTCGCCCCGCGACCGTACGGCCTCGCGCCTCGACGCCGAGGTACGGGTCGGAGCGGACGCGGGCACCGGCGAGACGGTGGTGCTCCGGCTGTACGGGGAGGTCGGCCGGCACGCCGACTCGGTGGTCCTCCCGCTGCTGCTGCCGGACGCGCCCGTCGTCGTCTGGTGGCCGGTGGACGCCCCCGAAATCCCCGCGAAGGACCCGCTGGGCGCCCTCGCGCAGCGCCGGATCACCGACATGTACGCCGTGGAACGCCCCCTGGACGCGTTCCAGACCCGTGCCGCCTCCTACACGCCGGGAGACACCGACCTGGCGTGGACCCGGCTGACCCTGTGGCGTTCGATACTCGCGGCCTCACTCGACCAGGCCCGCACCAAGGTGATTTCGGCCGCCGTGGAGAGCGAGGCCGAGAACCCGAGCGCCGAGCTGCTGGCCCGCTGGCTGGGCGCCCGCCTCGACGTGCCGGTGGAGCGCGTCGTCACCGCCGGACCGGTCGTGACGGCCGTACGGCTCGGCACGGAGAACGGCGAGATCCTGGTCGACCGCCCCGAGGGCCCGCTGGCCACCCTCTCCCTGCCCGGCCAGCCCTCACGCACCCTCGCGCTGAAGGTCCGCGGGACCTCCGAGCTGATCGCCGAGGAGCTGCGCCGACTCGACGCCGACGAGATGTACGCGGTCGCTCTGCGCGGCGACGGGAAGGAAGGGAACAGCCGTGCCTGACACGCCCAGGCTCACCCGTCGCCCCGAGTGGACGGCACTGGAGGATCACCGCGCGGATCAGATGCTCCACCCGCAGCTGCGCGAACTGTTCGCCGCGGACCCCGGCCGGGCGGAGCGCTACACCGTCCGCGTCGGCGATCTGCACATCGACTACTCCAGGCATCTGATCACAGACGAGACGCTCGCCCTGCTCCAGGAACTCGCCACCGCGACCGACGTGTTCGGGCTGCGGGACGCCATGTTCCGCGGCGAAAGGATCAA
>CAMLJW010000105.1 GCA_946480485.1 uncultured Streptomyces sp.
CCGGCGCGGGGGCCCCCCCCCCGGCCACGCCGCGGGGGGCCCCCCCCACCGGGCCGCCCGGGGGGCCCCCCGGCCGCCGGGCAGGCGGGACTTTCGAAACACGCCCTAGGAGGGTGAGCCGCTCGGTGTCCGCGGGCGGTGCGTAGCCGGTGAGCCATACGAGGTCGGGCCCCGGCGCGGCCAGCAGGCCGGCGAGCCCCACGTCGGCGGCCGCTCGCGCGGCGCGCGCCATCCGGGCCCCGTGGTCGTCGGCGGTGAAGGGCACGGGCGTGGCGGTCATCCGGGCCTCCGTAAATCAAAACGGGCTACGGTCAGCATCCTGCCCGGACAGCGAAGGCGGCGCGAGCCGGTCAACGTTTCCTTCCAGAGTGCGCCGGGGGCTCGCGGGGGTGCGCCTGGGGCCGGCACCAGCTCGGGCGGCACCTTCGGGCCGTGACCCGGGCGGCACAGGCTCGTGGCGACCGTCGTGCGCTCCCACAGGTCGGCGAGGGCACGCTCCGTGGCGTCGGCCGGCAGCGGGATGTCCTCGCCGTCGACACGCATGCAGGCGCAGAGCCGCAGACCGGGGTCCGCCCTGCCCGGTGAAGACGCTGTTGAACAGGCCGCCGCCGGTGGCAGTTCGCGCACGTTTCGGCGGGCGTGGCACCCGCAACTGCACATCGCACTCGACAAGTTGAGAATTGCACTGTGGACGGCGCATGCTGCTCTGAGATAAGTGATCGTGACAGACTGTGGTCGCGACAACCCAAACGCGAGCGTGAGGGGGCAAGACGTGACCGCGCAAACCGAGTGGGGCGGTGCCCCTTCCGTACTTCGCATGATCCTCGGCAGGCAACTGGAGGAGCTGCGGACCGGGGCCGGTCTGACGTACGAGCAGGCGGGTGCGGCGATCGGGGTCAGCCATTCCACGATCCGGCGGATGGAATCCGCCAAGGTGGCCCGGCTCAGGCTCACAGACACCGAGAAACTGCTCCAGGTCTACGGCATGACGGACCAGCAGGAGATCGACACCTTTCTGAAGTCGGTCCGCGAGGCCAACAAGCGCGGCTGGTGGCACACCTATCGTGATGTGCTGCCGGACTGGTTCGCCGCGTATCTGAGCCTGGAGCAGGCGGCGCTGCAGATCCGGGCGTACGAGGCGCAGTTCGTGCCTGGCCTGCTGCAGACCGAGGACTATGCGCGCGCCCTGCTGAGCGCCGGCAATCCGCACAGTCCGGCCGAGGCGACCGAGCGCAGGGTCGAGCTCCGCATGCAGCGCCAGGAGCTGCTGTCCCGACCGAAGCCGCCACGCGTGTGGATCGTGATGGACGAGACGGTGCTGAGGTGGCCGGTCGGCGGGCCCGAGGTGATGCGCGCCCAGGTCGACCACCTGATCGCGGTCAACGCCCTGCCCCATGTGACCGTGCAGATCATGCCGTTCAGGAACGGTCCGCATCCGGCCATGCGGGCCGGCGCGTTCCATCTGTTCCGGTTCAGGGCGCGCGAGCTGCCCGACATCGTCTATCTCAGCGGCCTGGTGGGGGCCGTGTATCTCGACAAGGAAGACGACGTCCTGGTCCATCGCGAGGCCCTGGACCGGCTGGGCGCCCAGGCGGCGCCCGCCGGCAGGACCGAGGCTCTCCTCGGTGCGATACGCGAGGAGCTCTGACAGTGCACCCCCACAAAACCAACGGCATGCCGGCCCGGAAACGCGGCACGCAGGACAGGTACAAGCCGTGGAGCGACGACGCGGGAGCCGCCTGCGTCGAAGTGAAGAAACCGCGTGACGGCGGGTCCCGCGGCGTCAGTCCACCAGATCCCCGACTGGCCGACTTCCCGGCTTCCCGGCTTCCCGGCTTCCTGGCTCTTTGACTTTCCGATCCCAACATCCCGATTTTTCTTGGGCGTTCATATATTTGTTGAGCGTTCGCACTGAACCGACGACTTGATAGGAGGGGCGGCGTTGCCCGACAACGGATGGCCGGCCGACCGTATCGACACCGAGAGCGCACACTCCGCGCGCATCTACGACTACATCCTCGGCGGAAAGGACTACTACCCCGCGGACAAGGAAGCGGGTGACGCCATGTCGCGGGAGTGGCCCGCCCTGCCGATCCACATGCGCGCGAACCGCGACTTCATGAACCGCGCGGTGCGCTGGCTGGCCGAGGAGGCCGGAATACGCCAGTTCCTCGACATCGGCACGGGCATCCCCACCTCCCCCAACCTCCACGAGATCGCCCAGTCGGTGGCCCCCGATTCCCGGGTCGTCTACGTCGACAACGACCCCATCGTCCTCACCCTCTCCCAGGGCCTGCTGGCCAGCACCCCCGAGGGCCGGACCTCGTACGTCGAGGCGGACATGCTCGACCCCGCGGGCATCCTCGACGCCCCGGAGTTCCGCGAGACCCTCGACCTCGACCAGCCGGTCGCCCTCACCGTGATCGCGATCGTCCACTTCGTGCTGGACGAGGACGACGCGGTCGGCATCGTCCGCCGCCTCCTGGAACCCCTCCCCTCCGGCAGCTACCTGGCGATGTCCATCGGCACCGCCGAGTTCGCCCCGGAGGAGGTGGGACGCGTCGCGCGCGAGTACGCGGCACGCAACATGCCCATGCGGCTGCGTACGCACGCGGAGGCCGAGGAGTTCTTCGAGGGCCTCGAACTCGTCGAGCCCGGCATCACCCAGGTCCACAAGTGGCACCCGGACGGCACGAGCACGGAGCCCATCCGGGACGAGGACATCGCGATGTACGGGGCGGTGGCACGCAAGTTGTAGTCGGTTCGGCATCCGCGCCTCAGCCCTCCCCCACCGGGTGCCCCGGGCGGAGAGGGCTGGGGCGTTGCTACTCCCGGCTGATCCCCAAGCCTCGGCGACCGAACACCGGCGCACCCCAGCACCGTTCCAGTGAGGTCGGTGAACGGCTTCACCGGCACGCTCGGTCCGCCGCCGGGAGTCGTCGCGCGGCTCGCGGTCGGCCAGTCGCCGCACAGCCAAGTGGCCGCGGCGGGGGCACAGTTCACACGCTGTGCGGTGGTCGGGTGACAGCAGGTGAAATCGCGGGAATGTGGCGCCGACATCACCAAGGTTTTAGGTCTCTCACGTGCGTACGCTCAGTTGTACGGATAGCATCCGGTGCACCCTTGTGTCGTACTCCACGCGCGCCCAGCCACTGCTTGTGTCTCGCAACCCCCTTCTCCCACAACCCACTTCCGCTCACCGCTCACCGCCCTAGGACGACGATGTCTCCACGGACAGGACCCCGACGCCGTCTCGGCTCCATACGTCTCTCGCTGATCCTTCTGGCGCTGGTCCCCAGCGTCACCCTCGCCGGCATGTGGGGTCTGACGACGACGCAGATGTTCTCCGAGGGACTGCAGCTACGGGCCCGGACCGAACTGAGCAGGTCCACCGGGGCTCTGGGCGCCGACGCGACACTCACGCTGCAGAGGGAGCGCGGCCTCTCGGCCGCATGGCTGGCCTCGCCCGGCAGCTCCAGGGCAGCCCTGGACAAACAGCGGAAGAAGACGGACGCGGAAATCGCGAAACTCGTCGGCCGGTCGGACGCGATC
Source organism: uncultured Streptomyces sp. (assembly GCA_946480485.1). The sequence continues at coordinate 3,553 of CAMLJW010000105.1, forward strand.
GAGAAGGCCCCCGACCGGATCGGGGCCCGGCTGTACTCGGTCGTCGCCCAGATGCGGAGCCTGGAGTACTACCGAAACCAGATCGACAACCCCACCGACATCACCGGCGAACAGGCGCTGGACCAGTACACCTTGATCATCGACAACCAGATCCGCGCCTTCCAGGAGCTCCCCCAGGTCGACGACGGGGATCTCACGTCGCAGGCCGGTCCGCTCCTCGGGCTGGAACACGTCTCGGAACTGGTCTCCCAGGAGAACGCGCTGCTCAACCTGGCCTGGCCGTCCGGGCAGCTGGACGAGGCGTCGCGGGCCCGTTTCGTCGAGTTGGTGAGCGCTCGACGCTGGCTCATCGAGAGCCAGATCACCCCCTCCCTGCGCGGCACGGCGACGAAAGAGACCGAACGCATCCTCCTGGGTCCCAGCTGGCATACCTTGCAGGCCATCGAGAATCAGGTGCTCGAGGCCCACACGACGGGCAGCGGCGGTGCCCGGACGGTCGAACTGCCCAACGCGCGGAAACGATGGAACGACGCGTTAAACAACCTCTCGGCCGACTACCGGGACCTGATCCACCACCAGACCCGAGACCTGCTCGACCGCAGCGGTGACCAGGCCGATGGGCTGCTGCTCAAGGCGGCCGCCCTGAGCACCGGCGGGCTCGTGGCCCTGCTGCTGTGCTTCGTGCTGTCCTGGCGCATCACCCGCTCCCTCTTCCGGCGGCTGCGCGGGCTGAGGGTGGCCACACTCGGCCTGGCTGAGGAGCGCCTGCCCGACGTGGTGGCCCGGCTCGACCGGGGCGAGAAAGTCGACGTGGACTCCGCCACGCCAGAGCTGGACTACGGCCGGGACGAACTCGGGCAGGTGGCACAGGCGTTCAACACCGCGCAACGCACCGCGGTCCACACCGCGGTGGAGCTCGCCGACACCCGACGCGGCTTCCAGAAGGTGATCCTGGGCATCGCGCGGCAGAGCCAGAACCTGGTCAATCTGCAGCTGAGCAAGCTCGACACGATGGAACGCGAGCACCAGGACCCGAACATCCTCAAGAGCCTGTACGAACTCGACTCCACCGCGAGCCAGCTCCGCCGCTACGAGGAGAACCTCGTCATCATCAGTGGCGGGCAGCCCCGGCGCAGCTGGACCGATCCGGTCGCGCTGATCGACATCCTGCGCAGCGCCGTCGGCGAAGTCGCCCAGTACCAGCGGGTTGAAGTGCACACCGACGAGGAGGTGTGCCTCACCCCTCCCGCGGTGGCGGACGTCATCCATCTGCTGGCCGAACTCATCGACAACGCGACCGCGTACTCCCCCGCCCCCAGCCCGGTCGGTGTGCGGGCCGGGGTAGTGGCCAAGGGCCTGGTCATCGAGATCGAGGACCGCGGCCTCGGCCTGTCCGAGGACGACTACAAGGCGTTCAACGCCCAGTTGGCGGTGGAGCCGCAGTTCGACGTGGTGGCGCTGGCCGACGACCTCCGGCTCGGCATGTTCGTGATCGCCAGGCTGGCCACCCGGCACGGCATCGCCGTCACACTGCGTTCCTCGCCGTACGGCGGCACCACGGCGATCGTGCTGATCCCGCTCGACATCGTGGTACGCGAGGAGCCCGACTCGCCCGCCACGGCGAGCCGCCGGGATGCGGAGAGCCCCGACTCGACGGACCCGCGGACGACCTCCCCGACGGACTACCCGGCGCGGGAGCCGCGTGTGGCCACGACGAGCTCCGCCGGCGCCTCCGACCCGGGCGAGCACGCCCATGAAGCCTCCGTGGCGCTCTTTGCGTCACGGAGGGCCACCACCACTGCCACCGCCGCCGCGCGCCCCGACCCGGGCGCCACGCGGCTCGACGGAATCGCTCCGCTGCCGCGCCGGGTCCCGCAGACGAGCCTGGCGGCCGAGTTACTGGAGGACGCCGGGCCCGCCCGGGACGACGACCCCTACGCGGACTTCACCGCGGAGAGTGCGGCCTCCTCGCTCTCGAGCTTCCAGCGCGGCACGCTCCAGGCCCGTGACGACGACACCGAGACGCAGTACGACCACGAGGAGACAACCGCGTCGGAAGGCCTGGACACGCAGGTCACCGCCGCGGGCCCGGGCGCGCACGTCCCCGCCGCGGACGCTTTTGTCGCCTCGACTCCGCACATAGACCGCCCATGAAGGACAGAGAAATGACACGCCCCACCCCCACCCCAGCCACGCACAGCCAGCTCGACCAACTGCTCACAGGACTGGTGGACCGGGTCGCCGAGGTGAACCACGCCGTCGTGCTCTCCGAGGACGGACTGGTCGTCAGCAAGTCCCTGGGGTTCCTGCGCGACGAAGCCGAGCGGTTGGCGGCGACCGCTTCGGGCCTGATGAGCCTCAGCAAGGGCGTCAGCATGGACTTCCGTGGCGGCCCCGTACGCCAGGCCCTCATCGAGATGGCCAACTGCTATCTGCTCCTCACCTCGGCCGGCCCCGGCGCCCACCTCGTCGTGCTGACCGACCAGGGCGCAGACGTAGGCGTGGTGGCGTACCAGATGAACATGCTGGTGAAGAAGATCGGCGAGCACCTGAGCGCGGCCCCGCGTGACACGGTCACCGCCTGCAACGGCGAGTGAGGTGAGCGGAGGCGACGCGGCCGGCCGTCTGGTACGGCCGTTCACGCTGACCGGTGGCCGGACGCGGCCGGACCGCACCGACTTCACCCTCATCACGGCGGTGACCGCGGTGGATCCACCGCCCTCCTGGGGCGTCCGGCCGCAGCCCGAACACACACGCATTTTGCGCCTGTGCGCGCGGCCGGTCGCCGTCGCGGAGGTCGCCGCTCATCTCGACCTCCCGGTGAGCGTGGTCGCCATCCTGCTCTGCGACCTGCTGCAGGCGCATCGGATCACCGTCCACCCGCCCCGCCCCGTCTCGAAAACCACGCACTTGGAACTGCTTCAGAAAGTGAGGGACGGCCTTGGCCGGCTCTGACCCGATCACCCATGGGATTCCAGCGCCCGACACGGTCAAGATCCTCATTGCCGGCGGATTCGGCGTGGGCAAGACCACCATGGTCGGGTCGGTCAGTGAGATCGCTCCGCTGCGCACCGAGGAAGCGCTGACCTCGGTCGGCCTGAGGGTTGACGACCTCGAGGGCATCGCGGAGAAGCGGGCCACCACCGTGGCCCTGGACTTCGGCCGGATCACGATCAGCCGGGAACTCGTGCTGTATCTCTTCGGCACCCCGGGACAGCAACGGTTCTGGTTCATGTGGAACGACCTGGCCATCGGCGCCCTGGGGGCCGTGGCCCTCATCGACGTGCGCAGGCTGGAGTCCAGCTTCGCCGCCATCGACTTCTTCGAGAAGCGCGGCATCCCGTTCGTGGTCGGCGTCAACGGTTTCCACGGACTGCATCCGTACGATCCGGACGAGGTCCGCGACGCCCTGGCGCTGCCGGAGGGAACCCGTGTGCTGCTCTTCGACGCACGAAAGCGCGAGTCGTGCCGGAACGTACTGATCGCCCTGATCGACCAGTTGATCGCCGCGCACCCCCACACACCCACCCGCACACCCACCCACAGCAACGGCAACGGCAACGGCAACGGCAGGCCCAGTACCATGCCCGCCAACAGGGCTGACCCCCTACCGGTCGGGGCCGCAGAAACCGGCGGGGCGCCGGCGGGGCGCCCTCACCCCGTCACCGGTGGACGGCCTTGAGGGCCCGGCCCTGTGCCGTTGACCCATGCGTCGCTGCAGGTCGTAGGGGGTCTGGCGGGAGCGGCGGGTGCGCCCGGCACCCTGTGGGTTCGGTGACTGTCCGGTCAGCCCTCGTCCGGCGCCAGCCGCAGCGAGATGCTGTTGATGCAGTACCGCTGGTCCGTCGGGGTGGGATACCCCTCCCCCTCGAACACGTGCCCGAGATGTGATCCGCACCGAGCACACCGCACCTCGGTCCGCACCATCCCATGTGACCGATCCTCCAGAAGTTCCACCGCGTCGGAGTTGCGTGCATCGTAGAAGCTCGGCCACCCGCAGTGGGATGCGAACTTCGTCTCCGAGGTGAAGAGTTCGGCGCCGCAGGCGCGGCAGGAGTAGACGCCCTTGCTCTTGGTGTCGGTGTACTCGCCGGTGAACGCGGGCTCCGTGCCGGCCTGGCGGAGGACGGTGTACTCGGCCGGGGTCAGCTCCGCCCGCCACTGCTCGTCCGGCTTCTCGACGTCGTACGACATGAGGTTCAGCCCCTTAATTCCACTGCAGGCGGTCCAGGATGAGCGGGCCCAGGTCCGTGACGTCACCCGCGCCCATGGTGAGAATGAGATCGCCCCGTTCGGCCATTGCCGCGACCACGGCAGGGACCTCCGCCTTGTCGTGGACCGGCGTCACGTTCGCGCCCGCGGCCCGCGCCGCCTCGACGATCAGCTCGCTGGTCACACCCGGGATCGGGTCCTCGCGCGCCGGGTAGATGTCCAGGACGACCGACGCGTCCGCGAGGGAAAGCGCCTGTCCCATCTCCTTGCCCAGCTCCTGGGTGCGGGAGAAGAGGTGGGGTTGGAAGACCACCAGGATGCGGCCGGCGGCGCCCGCCCGCATCGCCTCCAGGTCCGCGGTCATCTCCGTCGGATGGTGCGCGTACGAGTCGATGACCTGGACGCCGGCCGCCTCGCCCTTCAGCTGGAGACGGCGCTTGACGCCCGTGTACGCCCCCAGCGCCTCCGCCAGCTCGGCCGCCGGCACGCCGAGCGCCACGCCCGCCGCCAGCGCGGCCACCGCGTTGTGCGCGTAGTGCCGGCCGGGAACCGACACCGTGAAGGTCAGCTCGGCGCTGTCCAGCAGGACCTTCACCTCGCTCTTCAGACCCCGGGCGGTCACCGAAAGGACGCGTACGTCGGCGTCCTCGGACTCGCCGTACGTCACCACTCTGACGTCACCGGCCGCGACGCGGCGCGTCAGCTCGCGGGCACCCTCGTGGTCCGCCGCGATCACCAGCGTGCCGCCCGGCACGATCCGGCCCGCGAACGTCTCGAACGACTTGTAGATCTCTTCCACGGAGGCGTAGTTGGCGTGGTGGTCCCATTCCACGTTGAGCACGATGGCCACCTCGGGCGCGTACGTGTGGAAGCTGCGGTCCGACTCGTCGGCCTCGGCGACGAAGATCTCGCCCTCGCCGTGCAGCGCGTTCGAGCCGGGGACGTCGAGGTCGCCGCCGATCGCGTAGGAAGGGTCCACCCCCAGTTCCGACAGTGACACCGCGAGCATCGACGTCGTCGTCGTCTTGCCGTGCGTGCCCGCCACCGCGATCGGACGCAGACCGTCCATCAGAGAGGCGAGGGCGTCCGAGCGGTGGACGACCGGGATGCCGAGCTCGGCGGCGCGGGCCAGCTCGGGGTTGTCGGCGCGGATCGCGGACGAGACGACGACGCAGGTGGCGTCGGACGCGAGATGGTCCGCGGCGTGCCCGATGTGCACCGTCGCGCCCAGCGCCCGCAGCGCCTCGGCGGTCGCGGACTCCTTGGCGTCGCTGCCCGCCACCTTGGCCCCGCGCTGGGCGAGGATCTTCGCGATGCCCGACATTCCGGCGCCGCCGATGCCGATGAAGTGCGGTCGGTCCATGGCGGTAGGAAGGCCGGCTGCCATGCGTGTTTCTCCCAAAACTAGATACGTCGACGATGCACGCCCGCGAGGGGAACGCGGGGCCCAGCCTATTCCGTGCGGCGGGGCGACCGCTCCCCGCCGGGGGCGCGGGGCAGTGACAGCATGCGGCTCCGCCGCGTGGACGCGACCGGCCCCGGACGGCCCGCGGCCAACGAACCACGGCCTCCCCGACGGCAGCGCCAAAGCAACAGCAACAGCAACAGCGGCGACGGTGGCTTACGACTTGCGGTGCGAGAACAGTTTCAGCACCGGTACGCCCACCTTGTGGCGGGCCCGCGAGGCCCAGTCGCGGTGGAAGAACTCCTCCACGTAGTGGGGATCGGTCAGCACGATCACCTCGTCGGCGTCGATCTCGTCGACCAGGGACTTCAGCGCGTCCAGCGGGTGGTCCTCGATGAGCCGCCCCTCGGCCTGGCAGCCCGCCGCCCGGAGGGCGATCAGAGAGACGTCGAGGGCCCGCTGCCCCTGGCCGGCCGCTTCCTCGCCCTCGGGGGTCTCCAGCTCACGGGCCGCCTCGTCCAGCTCGCCGAGCGCCACGTCGTCGATGGCCCGCAGCAGCCGGTCCGCCTGGTCGCCGCGGGGCTGGAGCAGCACGTGGAAGGCAACCTCCTCGTCCCCGTGCAAGGTGGTGACGAACTCCACGTCGGCGGATGTCAGGGCCTTCTCGATCATCAGTACGCTCGTGAACACGACAGGCGCCCCTTCTCCTCGAGATTCAGGTCCGTCTCGTCAGGTTCGACGGTATCGACTGAAGAGAAACCCGGCCTCCTCCAACAGAGAGGTCAGCTCGAACCTCTTGGGCACCGCCACGGTGGGCCCTCCCGCAATGCGCTGTGCGCCGCCCGCGGTGAGCATCGGGGAGAACGTCAGGCAGAGCTCGTCGAGGACTCCGGCCGCGACCAGCTGGCCGAGCAGACGCGGCCCGCCCTCGGTCAACAGCCGGTGCAACCCGCGCTCGCCCAGTGCCCGTACGGCCCGTGCGGGGTCCACACCCATGCCCTCCCCGGCGATCACCACCCGGGCACCGGCCTTCTCGGCGGCCGCGATCCGGTCCGGGGCCGCCGCGGCTCCCGTGAGCAGCAGCGTGGGCACCAGGGGCGAGGTGAAGAGCGCAAGCGTGAAGTCCAGCTCGAGGCTGGCGCTGACCACGGCGACGGCGGGCGCGGGCCCCTGCCCGGCCGCCTCCCGGAGCGCGGCGAAGCCCTCACGCGCGCGCGCCGGACGGTAGCCCTCCTGGCGCACCGTTTCCGCACCGACCACCACCACGTCCGCGAGCCCTCGCAGCGTGCCGAAGATCCGCATGTCGGCGGCGCCGGAGATGGGCTGCGAGCGGCCGTCGTGCTGGGCGGCGCCGTCGAGTGTGGAGACCATGTTGGCGCGCAGCCAGGGTTCGCGGACATCGGGGTACGCGTAGGCCTCGGCCAGCTCCTCCAGGCCCCACTCCCGGTCCGTCGCATCCGTACCCGAGGCCCCGCCCGCGGCCCCGCCCGAGGCCCGGGGTGCTGTCTCGTCGGTCACAGGGAACAGGCGTCGCATGTCGTGCAGTGTGGCACGACCCGTACAGTGGGCAACCGTGTCCACCTCCACCATCGCCTCCGGAACCGGCCCGACAGCCGAAGCGGTCCCGCTGTCCCTGTGCTCCCGCGAGCCGCACGTCCCCGCGGAACGGCTGGTCGCCGAGATGGTGCCGCCGCCGCGTTTCGACTCGGTCCGCTTCGCCACGTACATCCCGGACCCGAACCAGCCCAGCCAGACCGAGGCCGTCACGGTGCTCGCCGGCTTCGCTGCCGGTCTCGGCGGGGCGCACGCCACCGGTTCCGGCAGGCGCCGCTGGTTCTCCCGCAGGGCGGAGAGCCGACCTGCCGGCCCTCGCGGTGTCTACCTCGACGGCGGCTACGGCGTCGGCAAGACGCATCTGCTGGCCTCTCTGTGGCACGCGGCCCCGGCGCAGCCCGCGCTCAAGGCCTTCGGCACGTTCGTGGAGCTGACGAACCTGGTCGGCGCGCTCGGTTTCCACCAAACCGTGCGGACGCTTCAAGGCCACCGCCTGCTGTGCATCGATGAGTTCGAGCTCGACGACCCCGGCGACACCGTCCTCGTCTCCAGCCTGCTGGGCAAGCTGGTAGAGGCGGGCGTGGCGCTCGCGGCCACCTCGAACACGCTGCCCGGCAAGCTCGGCGAGGGCCGGTTCGCGGCGGCCGACTTCCTGCGCGAGATCCAGGGCCTGTCTGCGCACTTCCGTACGCTGCGCATCGACGGGGAGGACTACCGCCATCGCGGCCTGCCCGAGGCCCCGGCGCCGTACTCCGACGAGCAGGTCACTAAGGCGGCGTACGCCACCGAGGGCGCCTCGCTCGACGACTTCCCGCATCTGCTGGAGCATCTCGCCCGGGTCCACCCCAGCAGGTACGGCGCGCTGGCCGACGGGCTCAGGGCGGTCTGCCTCACAGATGTGCAGCCGGTCCCGGACCAGTCGACCGCGCTGCGGCTCGTCGTGCTCGCCGACAGGCTGTACGACCGCGAAGTGCCAGTTCTCGCCTCCGGGCTGCCCTTCGACCAGTTGTTCAGCGAGGAGATGCTGAACGGCGGTTACCGGAAGAAGTACTTCCGGGCGATTTCCCGGCTCACGGCGCTGGCACGGGATGCGAAGTGGCTGGTGGGGGGTTGATCGACCCGGATCACCCGCATGCCCCCCATGTCGGGTTTCCCGCACCCCCGCCGCGTTCCCCTGGCTCCTCTTCAGCAGCCTTCAGCCCACTTCAGGTGTTCTCCAAGGGAAAACGTTAAGTTAACCCTGCAAACAACTTTCCGCGTTAACATACCTGTTGACGTAAGACGTCTTGACCGGACGCGGAGGAGAGGGGGCACATGTTACGAGGCACAACAGCCCGGACGCGGAGTGTCGTTCTCGCCGCCGTCCTGTTGGCTCTGCAACTCTTCATTCCCACCGCCTCCGTCGCGTCCGTAAACCCGGACTACGTCATCCCGTCCGCGGACTGCGCCACACCTGGCACCCAAACCTGTGCCGCCGCGAGGACCCAGATCGCGGTCGACGCGGAAGAGGCCAGCTGCGGCAAGAGTGAGCGCCTCAACGGCGATACACCGCCCTTCCGGGTTCGCGACCGGCAGCGTTCCGCGGACTCCGCACCCCAGACACCCGCGCGTCCCCTGCTGGCCAGGGACCCCGCGGGCGTGCACGGCGGCACATCACACACCGTGGCCGCCGCGTCGCTCCGTACGACCAGATCGTCAGCCGCTCACTCCAGAGCGGTACTTCAGGTGTTCCGCTGCTGATGTGAACGTCGGGCACCAACGATGACGACCTACCCTCACCACGCCACGTCCGCCGAGCGCGTCGACGTGAGGTCGTGCCGGTGTGCCCGCATGCGCTCCGTCTTGTCAACCGACGCGCCATCAAGGCGCGCCAGGAGGAACTGACACATGCAGCCCCTCATTGATCACGCACGCTCCTTCGTCAAGCGCAACGCGGCCTGCCCGGAGGAGTTCGCCCGCCTCGCCGAAGGCCAGTCCCCGCAGGCCCTGTTCATCACCTGCTCCGACTCGCGGGTCGTCCCGGCTCTGATCACCGGAGCCCGGCCCGGTGAACTCTTCGAACTGCGCACCGCGGGCAACATCGTCCCCCCGTACGCCTCCGAGCGTCCCACCAGTGAAGCGGCCACCATCGAGTACGCGGTGGAGGTGCTCGGGGTCACCGACGTGGTCGTCTGCGGCCACTCCCACTGCGGTGCCGTCGGCGCGCTGGTGCGCGACGAGGACCTGACCGCCGTACCCGCCGTGCGCGACTGGCTGGCGCAGTCGACTCCCCGGCCGGAAGGCACCATCGCGGATCCGACGGTCACCGACGCCGTACAGGGCCACATCCTGGCCCAGCTGCTGCGGCTCCGCTCGTATCCGTGTGTGGCCCGACGTCTGACGGAAGGCCAACTGCGCCTTCACGGCTGGTTCTACGAGGTGCACACCGGCTCCGTGCTGGCCCATGACGCGCAGTCCGACACTTTCACGGCACTGTGAGGGCC
>CAMLJW010000106.1 GCA_946480485.1 uncultured Streptomyces sp.
GTGGCCCCGTACCAGGTACGACCCTGGCCCCCCTACCGGTTGCCGGTGTGCTCGCCTTGCCCCCGCTCCTGCTCGACGACGCGCCAGCCGCGGCCTGGGGTCTGTGGGGCACCACCACCCTCGCCGCCGCCCTGACTTGGGCCGTTGCCGACACCTTGCGCGATGTGCCCGCTCGGGCTCGGCATACGGCGCGGAGGACACCATGACCGCGACGTGGCCAGGCCGCCGCAGGCCGAAACAGCCTCCGCCGGCACAGCCCCGGCCTCTGCGTCGACCGCCCCAGGCGTAGTGCTCCAGGCGTCAGGCGTCGCCGACCGAGCACACGCCGTACGCAGACTTACCCGCCACAGCAGGCGAGGGCCGCTACGGCAGCCCTGTCTCCCCTCGCGCCTGACGGGTAGATGATGGAGGCAAGCCGCAACAAGAGGTGATTGGCGATGCCACCGCACTGTGATTCTCTCGACGGTCCCGTCGTCACGGCCGCGCGCAAAGCCCTGGAGGAGAGGGATATCGACCAGGTCCTGCCTTACGTGCCTGAAGAAAGAGAACCAGAAGTCCGTGAGGCGTTCGGGCTCACCGCCAAAGCACGGACGCTCGGCCAGGAGGCGCAGGAAGTGGCAGACCGCTGGTACTTCGAGACGGTCGTCCGCGTACACCGCTCCGGAGAAGGCGCTCCCTTCACGGGACTGAAGCCGGCCGGGCTCAACGTCGGACCGGTCATCCCGGCTGCTGAGCGTGCCCTCGACGCCGGCTCCGCGGACGAACTGACCAGGATACTCTGCGGGATCATCCGTGAGCAGGTGGAAGAGCGTCACGGCCGCGCCATGGCGCTCAAGGAGCATGCCGCTGAGGGAGTGGCTGCCGCCCGCGCATATGTGGAGGCCAGTCTTGGCCTGCAGGTGTGGGCACACCACCTGCACAAACAGGCGATCGCCGTCCCGCATGCGCAGGCCCGGCGCTCATGAGGAAACGAACAGTTTGGCCGCCCACCGTGTGAACCCCGGCGTAGGCGAGCAGTCGTGTGCTCCTTCTTCTCCTTGATCACCAAGCGGACGCCGTGCCTGCGGAGGTAAGGCGCGTGAGCGGTTTCACCCGCATAACCCACGGCCGATCCCAGTCCAGATGCACGGTCAGCCCTTCACCGCCGGACGGTCCTTGATCTGTTCGAGTTCATGGGCCAAGCCGTCGTAGTCGCTGAGATGACAGAGGCGTGAGCCGCGCTCCCGGCTTCTGAACCAGGAGCCCGGACAGGGGGTCGTGGTGTGCCTCATCCTGGTTCGCGCTGAGCTGTGCCGAGGATGTGGGTGGCGGACGGCGAGGGCAAGCGGGTGTCGGGGAAGGAAAACGTGTCCACCTCGGTGAGGCGGAACCCAGCTACGGTGATCGCGGTCTGGGTGTCGCGGCCGACGTGGCAGCCGCCCATGAGCAGGGGCCAGACAGTCGCGTCCAGCACCCGCTGTACGCGCCGCATCGCGGGCGAGTCGGCGCGTACGTGCTCGAAGAAGCGGAGTCGTCCGCCCGGCCGCAGCACACGGTGGAGTTCGGCGAGAGCTGCGTGCGGGTCGGCGACCGAGCACAGGGTCAGGCAGACGACGGCCGCGTCGAAAGAGGCGTCCTCGGCGGGCAGTTGCTCGGCTCGGCCGTCCACCACCTTCACGGGAACGGCAACCAAGCGGGCGCTCCGCACGGCCCATTCACGCAGGTGGGGCTCGGGTTCCACCGCAAGGAGTCGGGTCACTGTGCCCGGGTAGTGGGGGAAGTTCAGCCCGTTGCCCGCGCCAATCTCGATGACCTCGCCGGGCAGGCCCGCCAGCAGGCGCTTGCGGTGTTCCGTGATACCCGCCTTCTCCAGAGCTGGACCGGCGACCTTGCTGTAAAAGCGCGCGAAGACCGGGCGTGAGGGGATGGGTGGCCTCGTCTGCTGGGGCATTGGTTGTCACCAACTCCTCTCTACGGGGCTCCACGTATCGCGGGGGCAGGGCCTCGGCCCAGAGTGCGGGCTCTCCACTTGGGTGTCAGCCCACGGTGAGGGTGCCCTTCATGTTCGGGTGGATGGTGCAGATGTAGGAGTAACTGCCGGATGCGGACGGTGCGGTGAAGGTGGCATTTGTGTCGCCCGCGATGCTGCCGATGTCGACCGTCCTGTCCCCGGTGGCGGTCACGGTGTGCGGATCGGAGTCGCGGTTCACGCCGGTGATCTTCGTTCCGGGGCCCACACGAAGGTCCGCCGGACTGAAGGCGAAGTTCTCGATCACGATGCGCGCCGCGGCTGGGCCGGCACAGGTCTCGACGCGTGGGGCACTGGTGGTGGCTGGGCCATTGCCATTGCCGTCATTCGAGCAGCTGACCAGAGCGAGCAGGGCCGATGCTCCCCCAGGGCCACAGTGGTGCGGGTCCAGTTCAGTGGGGTGAATGTCATGCGGACGGGCCTTTCGGGCGGGGGCTGCGAAAAGTCGGCCAGTGGTTGGCCGTTGCATTCACGTTCGCTCTTTCTGGCAGTGCTTGGGCGGTTCGTAAGGCGAGGGCCATGTGCAGAGGGCCGAAGCCGGAGTGAGGGCCGCGCCGATCAGGACGCGGTGACGCCGTAGCCGAGCCGGGCCTGGTCGGGCATGCGCCCAGTCACCCCGGGATGAGGCCCTCGGCGGAGAGCAGCTCCCGCACCCGTGTGAGGCTGGTGTCCGCATCCGGCAGCACGAGATCGGAAGGCATGATCGTCTCGTCCGGCAGGGGTGTGCCGAGGCTGCGCACCGCGTCCAACAGGGCCGACAGTGCAGCAGCGAACGCCGTCTCGTCGCCCGCGTCGACGGCCGACTGCAAGGTCGCATCCAGCTCGTTGAGCCGGGGGAGGTGTTCATCGGTGATCTCGTACTGGCCCTCGCCGAGAATCCGCGTGATCATGATGTCGCCTCCTGGTCCGGCGGACCCTGCTCGGCGCTCCTGCCCTCTACCGCCGGCGGGGCTGCGGACACCGGGAGCTGAGCCTTCATCCGAGCCAGTTCCTTGTCCACGTCCTGGTCCGCGGTGACACGCTCGAGTTCGGCCTGGATGTCGTCGCGGCCGGCGGGGAGGGTGGCGTCCTCAAGGGCTCCGGAGGCGAGCAGTTCGTCGAGTGCTCCGGCTCGGGCCTGCAGCTGTTCCGTCTTGTCCTCGGCACGCTGCATGGCAAGGCCGACATCGCCCAGCTCCTCGCCGATGCCGGTGACGGCCTCGGTGATGCGGGTCTGGGCTTCGGCGGCTGTGTAGCGGGCCTTGATGGCCTCCTTGCTGGTACGGAAGGTGTCCACCTTCGTCTGCAGGCGCTGTGCGGCGAGGGTGAGTTTCTCCTCCTCGGCCTGCAGCGATGCGTGCTGGGTCTGCAGGTCCGTGACCTGGGAGGCCACGGCGGTGCGCCGACTCAGGGCCTCCCGGGCGAGGTCCTCCCGTCCGGCGGCGAGTGCCTTCTGGGCCTGCCCTTCCAGCTTGCCGCCGGACTGCTGCAGCTGGTTGATCTGTACCTCGACGCGTTTGCGGCTGGTGGCCACATCCGCCACACCGCGTCGAACCTTCTGCAGCATTTCCTGCTGCTGGGTAAAGGAGTAGTCCAGTACCTCGCGGGGGTCTTCAGCCCGGTCCAGGGCTTTGTTCGCCTTGGTCCGGAACAGGGTGGCCATGCGGTGGGCGATGCTGGTCATAGCGGCCTGCCTCCTCTCGATCGGGTGAGGAATCAGCCGGTCCATGCCACATCTGCGGGACACCTCCAGGCTCCAGCGGCGTGGTCCGGGCCGCAACCCCGGTCCTGGCGTCCCAGCTCTGGTCAGCAGGTGCTCGATGCCAATGTCCGGCCGTGCCGGTCCTCCAGCTGCGGTCTCGTGCGCCTTCCTCCACGATGAATGCATGGCGCTCGTCCATTCCGCTCACACTTTTGACGCTTTCCGGGCGCTGGCGGACCGGCGTGGCCGGCCTGGAGAAAGGTTGGTGGAGGCTCTGGCCAAGACCAGGGCCGTGACGGGAGACGGCCCCGAGGTCTGGGCGCCGGCTGTCGCCGCCCGCGTCGGCCTGCCTGCTGCCGCAGCGCTGGGACCTGCCAGTTACTACGCGGACCTCGCCGCCCCGCACGGCGACCGTCACGTGCGGGTGTGCGCTGCGACGGCGTGCTTCGCCACAGGAGGCGGAGGGCACCTCGCGGAGGTGGAGCATGAGCTGGGCGTCGCTGCGCACCACGCCTCACCGGGCGGTGACGTGTCGATCCAGGCCGTCCGTTGCCTGGGCTACTGCTACGCGGGGCCCGCCGCCCTTGACGGCGACACGCCCTGCACCGGGGCGACCCTCCCCGCACAGCTCGCCGGGCGGGAGCCACCCCTGGCGCCGGAGATCCCCATGGCCGACGACACCGGTGAGCCGGTCCTGCTTGGCGGTGTGCTCTCCGGTGAGCCTGTGTGGCAGGCGTGGTCGAGGACGGTGTCGTCCGGCACTCCGGACGAGGTTCACCGGGAGGTAGCTGCGTCCGGGCTGCGTGGACGTGGCGGCGCCGGATTCCGCGTGGCGGCGAAGTGGGAGGCAGCCGGCCGCGCACCCGGGACCGTGGTCGTCGCCAACGGCGACGAAGGCGATCCGGGTTCGTACGCTGACAGACTGCTGATGGAAGCCGACCCGGGGCGCGTGCTGGAGGGTCTGGCCCTGGCCTGTTTCGCGTGCGGGGCCCGTCAGGGCGTGGTGCTGGTGCGCTCCGAATATCCAGCAGCTCTGGCACGGATGAGGGAAGCGGTGCGCCAGGCGTACACCGACGGCCATCTCGGACCGTCCGTCCATGGGACGGCCACCTCCCTGGACATCCACATCGTCGAGGGCGCCGGCTCCTACGTCGCCGGTGAGGAGACCGCCCTCATCGCGGGGCTCGAGGGCGGTCGCGGATGCGCCCGGCCCCGCCCCCCGTACCCGACCGAGCGCGGCCTGTGGAACGCGCCGACCGTCGTCAACAACGTGGAGACCCTGGCGGCCGTCCCGTGGATCGTCCGGCACGGCGGTCAGGCGTACGCCCGGCGCGGCACGTCCGACGAGACGGGGACGAAGCTGGTCTGTCTCTCGGAGCGGTTCGCACGGCCCGGTTGCTACGAGGTCGAGCTCGGCACATCGGTGCGGCGGATCGTCACCGAGCTGGGAGGCGGGCTGAAGGACGGCGCCGAGCTGATGGCTCTCCAGGTCGGCGGGCCGCTGGGCGGCTTCCTCGCCGCCGACGCGCTGGACGTGCCGCTGTCGGAGGCAGGGCTGTCGGCCCGGGGCGCCGCTCTCGGCCACGCCGGTCTTGTCGCCTTCGACGGGCGTGTGGCACCGGAGGAAGTGCTGCGTCACGTGTGGGAGTTCGCCGCGGCCGAGAGCTGCGGCGCGTGCTCACCCTGCCGTGTCGGCTCGCGCCGTGGCATGGAATGGGCGTCCGCCGACACGCCGCCGGGGCGAGAGTGGGACAGGCTGTCGCGGGTCCTGGCCGAGGCGAGCCTGTGTGCCTTCGGACGGCGGATCCCGCCCGCCGTGCACAGCCTGGCCCGCGCCTACGGAGACCGACTGGCGGGATGGGGACCATGAGCGGAGTCACGATCGAGGTCGACGGCACCGGCGTCGAGGTGCCCGAGGAGTCGTCACTGCTCACGGCGGTGCGGGCGGCCGGGATCGAACTGCCCGCGCTGTGCTCCGACGACCGGCTCAGTCCCGCCGGGTCGTGCCGTACGTGTCTCGTACGGGCCGACGGGCGCATCGCGGCGGCCTGTGTCACTCCGGCCTCCCCCGGCATGCGCGTGGACACCAGAAGCGACGAAGTTGTGCGGCTGCGCCGGGACGCGGTGGAGGTCATCGTCTCCGCGCTGCCGCCCCGGGCGCTGGCCGACGACAGTCCCAGCGAACTGGCCCATGCCTGCCGGTCGATGGGCATCGGCCCTGAGACGGCAAAGGGTGCCGGAGGCCGAGGCGGGGACGAGTCCCACCCGTACGTCCACTTGGACCGGGACCTGTGCATCGCCTGCGGCCGGTGCGTGCGGATGTGCTCCGAGGTGCAGGGCACATTCGCCCTCACCCTGGTCGGCAGAGGAGGCGACACCGTCGTGGCCCCCGGCACCGGCGGGCCCTGGGCCGAGTCGGACTGTGTGGCCTGCGGCGGCTGTGTGGACACCTGCCCCACCGGGGCGATCACCGAGCCGGGACCGGCGCGGGGACTCACCTCGGCGTTCCACCCCGCGGAGGCCCGGACGCGCACCACATGCGGTTACTGCGGCGTGGGCTGCACCCTCGACGTGATCGCACAGGACGGTGAGGTCACGGCGGTGCTGCCCGCCCGGGACGGCCCGGTCAATCGCGGCCACGCGTGCGTGAAGGGCCGCTTCTCCCACGGATTCCGCACCTCCCCGGAACGGCTCACCCGGCCCCTGCTGCGACGCGACGGCGTGCTGGAGCCGGTCGGCTGGGACGAGGCACTGGTTCACGTCGCCCGGGGACTGCGGGCCGCCGTCGACGCCGGCGGCCCGGACTCCGTGGCGGCTATCTCCTCGGCCCGCGCCACCAACGAGGAGAACTACCTCGTACAGAAGTTCATGCGGGTCGTCATCGGAACCAACAACATCGACAACTGCTCCAGGCTCTGCCACTCCCCCTCCGCCGCCGGCCTCACCGCTTCCTTCGGGCTCTCCGGCGGCACCGACACCTTCGACGACGTGGAGCGGGCCGACTGCCTGCTGGTGGTCGGGGCCAATCCCGTCGAGGCCCACCCGGTGGTCGGAGCCCGGCTGCTGAGGCGGGTCCTCCACGGCGCCAAACTGGTCGTCGCCGACCCGCGCGCGGTCGGCCTCGCCCTGCACGCCGACGTGCACCTGAGACCCCGCCCCGGCACCAACGTCGCGCTGTTCCACGGGCTCGCCCACGTCCTGCTCACCGAAGGGCTGACCGACGAGGAGTACCTGCGCGAGCGCGCCACCGGGCTACCGGAACTCACCGAGCTGCTGGCCGACTACCCGCCCGACCGCGTCGCGGACCTCACCGGTGTACCGGCCGCGGACCTGATCGCCGCCGCCCGCCTCTACGGCAGGGCTGAGCGGCCGGCCATCGTCTACGGATTGGGCGTCACCGAGCACCTCCACGGCACCGACGGGGTGCGGTCCCTGGCCAACCTGGCGATCCTGCGCGGCGCCGTGGGTACCGACCGGGGCTACGGGGTGAACCCGCTGCGCGGCCAGAACAACGTCCAGGGCGCCTCAGACATGGGCGCCCTGCCGGACGTCCTCCCCGGGTACGGAAAGATCACCGACCTGGCCGTCCGCGCGCGGGCCGAGGACGTCTGGGGCGTACCGGTCCCTGGTCGGCCCGGCCTGCGGATCCCGGACATGTTCGCCGCCGCACGAGCCGGCGATCTACGGGCGCTGTGGGTCATCGGCGAGGACGTATGCGCCACCGACCCCGACGCCAACCGGGTCGCCCAGGCCCTGAACGCCTGCCCGCTCGTCATCTGCGACGAACTGTTCCTGTCCGAGACCGCCCGGCACGCCGACGTCGTACTGCCAGTGGCCTCCTGGCTGGAGAAGGACGGCACCTTCGTCAACTTCGACCGCCGGTTCCAGCGCGTCCACCCCGCCGTGCCCCCACCGGGACAGGCCCGCACGGACTTCGACGCCGTTCACGCCGTCGCCGAGGCGATGGGAGTCGGACTGGGCTGCGCGACTCCCGCCGACGCCCTCGCCGAGTGTGGCCGGCTCGCGCCCGTCTTCGCCGGACTCTCCCACGACCGCCTGGATCGCGAGGGCGCCCTTCCGTGGCCCTGCACCGACCCCGGTAGGCCAGGAGAAGCCAAGCTGTACACGGAGCGCTTCGCCACACCGGACGGCCGGGCCCACCTGGCCACCGCCCCCTATCTCCCCCCGGGCGAACGACCCGACGACGACTATCCGCTGATCCTGGTCACCGGGCGGCGGTGGGCGCATTACAACTCCGGAAGCATGACGCGGCGCGGCGGCAACCTCGCACTCGATCCGGTCGACTTCCTGGATCTCCACTCCGACGACGCCGGCCGGTACGGCCTGCGAGACGGCCAGGGCGTCACTGTGGAGAGTCGGCACGGCCGAGCCCGGCTCGTCGTCCGCGTCGGTGAACAGACAGCCCCCGGGCAGGTCTTCTGCTCCTTCCACTTCCCCGCGAGCGGGGTGAACCGACTCACCTCGGACGTCGCGGACACCGTCACCTCCTGCCCCGAGTACAAGGTCACGGCGGTCCGTGTGGCCGCGTCATGACGGCGATGTACGGACGCGCCTCACCTGGTCGTCATGGACGATGGGCGCGTTCCCAGCCATGGCGGGTCGGCCGGGGCGCAAGGCCGGTGGTGCGTGAGCGGTAGACGATGTAGGGACGGAACAGGTAGCCGACGGGTGCGGTGAAGGCGTGCACGAGGCGGGTGAAGGGCCACAGGGCGAAGAGCAGCATGCCGATGAGCGTGTGCAGTTGGAAGGACAGGGGGGCGGCGCCCATGGCCTCGGTGTCCGGCCGCAGCGTGAAGACGGAGCGGAACCATACGGAGACGGTCGCGCGGTAGTTGTGCTCCCCTCCGGCCACTCCGGCGCCGAGCAGAGTGGCGGCGAGCCCGGTGACGATGGCGGCGACGAGGACCAGGTACATCGTCTTGTCGTTGCGTGTGGTCGCCATGAACACCGGGCCGGTGGTGCGGCGGCGGTAGACGAGGATCGCCACGCCGGCCAGGGTGGCGAAGCCGGCGATCCCGCCAAGGACGAGGGCCTGCACGTGGTAGGCGCTCTCGGACAGGCCCGCGGACGTCGTCCAGCTCTCGGGGATCACGAGGCCGATGAGGTGGCCGACGAGGACGACGAGGATGCCGAAGTGGAACAGCGGGCTGCCGATGCGCAGTAGCCGGGATTCGTACAGTTCGGAGGAGCGCGTGGTCCAGCCGAACTGGTCGTACCGGTAGCGCCAGATCGTTCCGCCGATCAGGACGGCGAGGGTGAGATAGGGCAGGACGCCCCACAGGAAGATGCCCAGGGTGTTCACCGGATACCACCTCCGGGCGGTGCCGCGGCGTACGGTTCCAGGCCGACGGTCTCGGCGGGTGGGCCGGTGCGGGCCAGTCGCTGTGCGGCGGCGCGGTCCTGGGGCGAGGTGCCGGGCAGCAGGGTGCACACCGCCTCCACCGCGCCCGTGTACGGCGAGCCGATGTCGCGCAGGGCGAGGCGGAGCAGTTCGATGCCGGCGCGATGCTCCTGGAGCAGGGCGAGGCCGTCGGCCAGGTCGCCGGTGGCGGCGTATTCGAGGACGAGCGGCAGGAAGTCCGGCAGTTCGCGGGTGCTGGGTTCGAGTCCGGCGCGGCGGTAGCGGGACTTGAGGGCGGCCAGGGCGTGGCCGCGGCGGCGGGTCTCGCCATCGGTCCACCATGTCAGGTACAGGCAGCAGCGACGGCGCCGGTCGAAGGTGGCCACATAGCGTTCGGCCGCCTCGCGCGGCGGTGTGGCGGCGAGGTGGTCGAGAAGGCCGGTGAGCGCCGTCGGTGCGGGTCCGGGTGGCAGAGCGGATACTGCCTGCGTCACCAGCGGGATGCGCTCGTGGACGGCTTCGTCGGGGTACTGCAGCAGGATCGAGGCCGCCTGGCAGATCAACGCTGCGGCGTGGTGGTCGGTGGTCACCGCTCCTCCCGATGCTCCGGGTGCCTGGGTGGGAAGAGTCCTTCGGGGTGGCCCTTGCCGTCCCAGTTGAGCAGGTTGATCCGTGCGCCCGGGCGTTCCGGGTCGGCAAGTCCGCCGCCGGTCTGCCGCTCCTTGAGGGCGTGGAAGGTTTCGACGGAGACCGGGACCGGCTGTCCGGACGCCTCGCCGAACGGGCCGCTGCCGTACATGCCGGGGCCGCCTTCGAAGTCGAGGCTGCAAGCGGTCTCCTCCAGCCGCCGTCCGTCCGCCTCATGGGCCGTGGGGATCACGTAGCGGTCGTGGTACTTGGCGACGGCGAGCAGCCGGTACAGCGCGGTGATCTCGGCGCCGGTCGTGCCGACCGTCGTGGCGATCGATTCGTCGGGCGGGTCGCCGAGGTTGTTGGCCCGCATGTAGGAGCGCATGGCGGACAGCCGCCGCAGTACCTGCTGCACAGGTTCGGGGTCGCCGGCGGTGAACAGTTCGGCAAGGTACGCGAGAGGGATGCGCAGGGTGTCGATGGCGCCGAAGAGGTTGTCGAGGTCCTCGCCGTCGTGCCCGGTGCTCGTCAGCGCCTCGACGACCGGGGACAGCGGCGGGATGTACCAGACCATGGGCAGCGTGCGGAACTCCGGGTGCAGAGGCAGCGCCACCCGGTGGGTCTTGGCCAGGGCGTAGACGGGAGAGCGGCGGGCCGCTTCCAGCCAGTCTTCCGGGATGCCGTCGCGCCGTGCCGCTGCGATCACGTCCGGGTCGGTCGGGTCGAGGAACAGATCAAGCTGCGCCTGGTAGAGGTCCTTCTCGTCCGCGACGGAAGCGGCCCGGCCGACGCGGTCCGCGTCATAGAGGACCAGGCCGAGGTAGCGCAGGCGTCCCACGCAGGTCTCCGAGCACACGGTGGGCAGGCCGACCTCCATGCGGGGGTAGCAGAGGTGGCACTTCTCGGCCTTGCCGGTGCGGTGGTTGAAGTAGACCTTCTTGTACGGGCATCCGGTCACGCACATGCGCCAGCCGCGGCAGCGGTCCTGGTCGACAAGCACGATGCCGTCCTCGGACCGCTTGTACATCGCCCCGGACGGGCAGGAGGCGACGCATGAGGGGTTGAGGCAGTGCTCGCAGATCCGCGGCAGGTAGAACATGAACGCCTGCTCGAAGGCGAACCGGACCGTGTCCTCGGCCTCGCGGCGCAGGCGTTCGACGACCGGGTCGCGATCGGCGGTCTCCGCCCCGCCGCCGAGGCTGTCGTCCCAGTTCGCGCTCCACTCCACCGACATCGGCTCCCCGGAGATCAGCGACTTGGGCCGCGCAACGGGGAAGTCCTCGCCGAGCGGCGCCGCGGTGAGGTTCTCGTAGTCGTACGTCCACGGCTCGTAGTAGTCGCGAATGTTGGGCAGCACCGGGTTGGCGAAGATGGTCAGCAGCTTGCGCAGCCGCCCGCCGGCCCTGAGCTTGAGCCGCCCGCCTCGCGTACGGATCCAGCCGCCTTGCCACCTGTCCTGGTCCTCGTAGCGGCGCGGGTAGCCCTGGCCGGGCCGGGTCTCGACGTTGTTGAACCAGACGTACTCGGTGCCGCTGCGGTTGGTCCACGCCTGCTTGCAGGTGACCGAGCAGGTGTGGCAGCCGATGCACTTGTCGAGGTTCATCACCATCGCCAGCTGGCCCATGCAGCGTCCAATGGTGTCTCCGCCACGGGTCATCCGTACGTCACCTCCTGCGAGCGGCGACGAATGACGGTGACCTCGTCGCGCTGGTTGCCGGTGGGGCCGAGGTAGTTGAAGGCGAAGGAGAGTTGGGCGTAGCCGCCGATGAGATGCGTCGGCTTGATCAGGATGCGGGTCAGGGAGTTGTGGATGCCGCCGCGCCGCCCGCTCGTCTCGGCAAGCGGGACGTTCACCACCCGCTCCTGGGCGTGGTGGACGTACACCGTCCCGGCCGGCATCCGGTGCGAGACGATCGCGCGCAGCACCATCACCCCGTTGCGGTTGACCGCCTCGACCCAGTCGTTGTCCCGCACTCCGATGGCCGCCGCGTCCTCGGGACTCATCCACACCGTCGGCCCGCCCCGGGACAGGGTGAGCATCAGCAGGTTGTCCTGGTACTCGGAGTGGATCGACCACTTCGAGTGCGGTGTCAGATAGCGGACGGTGACCTGGCGTTCGCCGTCCGGGCCCAACTCGGGTTCGCCGAAGAGCCGGTGCATGTCCAGCGGCGGCCGGTAGACGGGCAGGGTCTCTCCGAACTCGTGCATCCAGTCGTGGTCGAGGAGGAAGTGCATACGTCCGGTGAGCGTGTGCCAGGGCTTGAGCTGTTCGACGTTGGTGGTGAAGGGGGCGTAGCGCCGTCCGCCGGTCTCGCTGCCGGACCACTCCGGGCTGGTGAGGACGGGGACGGGGTGGGCCTGGGTGTCGGCGAAAGTGATACGGCGCTCCTCGCTGCCCTCGGCCAAGTGCGCCAGTGGCCGCCCCACCCTCCGTTCGGCGCTGCGGAAGCCCTCTACGGCGAGGCGGCCGTTGGTGGTGGCGGACAGGGCGAGGACGGCCTCGGCCATCTTGGCGTCCGTGTCCAGGGCGGGCCGCCCCTCGCCCGCTCCGCCGAGCATCACCCCGTTCACCCGGGCCAGCTGCTCGACCTCCTCGCCCGGGTGGTAGGTGACGCCCTTGGTGATCAGCCCCAGGCGCTCGGTGAGCGGGCCGAGGGCGGCGAGTTTGTCGGCGACCGCGCCGTAGTCACGTTCCACGACGGTGAGGTCCGGCATGGTCCGCCCGGGCACGGGGGTGGTGTGGGCGTCGCGCCAGTCCCGGATCGCGCCCAGGGGCTGCGCGGTCTCGCCCGGTGTGTCGTGCTGCAACGCTGTGGCCACGAGGTCGCTGCGCACGCCGAGGTGGTCACGGGCCAGGTCACTGAAGCGGCGGGCGATGGCGGTGAAGGCTGCGAAGTCCGAGCGGGTCTCCCAGGGCGGGCCGATGGCGGGCGTGAACGCGTGCACGTAGGGGTGCATGTCCGTCGAGGACAGATCGTGTTTCTCGTACCAGGTGGCGGCGGGCAGGACCACGTCGGCGAGCAGGGTGGAACTGGTCATGCGGAAATCGAGCGCCAGCAGGAGGTCCAGTTTTCCCTCGGGTGGCTCCTGGTGCCAGGTCACGTCGCGGGGGCGGCGGTCGGGCGGGGTCTCGTCCGCCCGCAAAGTGGAGTGCGTACCGAGCAGGTGCTTGAGAAAGTACTCATTGCCCTTGGCCGAGGAACCGAGCAGATTGGCCCGCCACAGGGTCAGGCAGCGCGGCCAGTTCTCCGGCGCGTCCGGGTCCTCGCAGGACCAGCCGAGCTCCCCCGCCGCCAGCTTGCGGGCGATGTACGCCGGCGTCTC
>CAMLJW010000107.1 GCA_946480485.1 uncultured Streptomyces sp.
CAGCACCGGCCAACGTCGCCCGCCAAACACCTTCCCGCCCCTCTCCGCGTGACGGGGCGCGGTCCTGATGGACTCGGAACACGGCCGAATCTCTTGGGGGAGTCCCGTGCCGGAACCGCCCCGGCACGGGAGGTGTTCACACGTCGAAACCGTGGCCGAACAGCGGTGACGGTCGTCCCAGCCCGGTCGTACGGGAGGGCTGGACACGCCACTCAGTGGCTAATCGTCCGCGAAGCGTGCTGCAGCACGAGCCGGACCCCCAGCTCCCGTATACCCTTCTGCAGGGTTGAGAAGTTTCAGCCGGGCACTCAGATAGCCGGCCTGGAATCGACTGTCAGCGCCGATTTGAGCCATTATTTCCGCGATATGTCGTCGGCATGTCCTCACCGACACCCCGATCCTGCGGGCGATGTTCTCGTCCCTGAGCCCCTCGGCCAAGAGACGCGTGATCACATGCTTGAGTTCGTCCCCTATCTGGCTTCCCTCCGACCGGGAGACGCTCTTCCCTGCAAAATCCGCCCCCCTGAGCCAGATCTGCTCGAAGAAATCGCCGAGAAAAGACACGACCTCCGGCTGGTGGATGACCACACCTTTTTGCTCACGGGATGGAGCCTCCCGGACGATGAAGGCGATCTCTCGATCTATCACGTACGCCCGGTTCCCCAGCTCCTCGATGGTCCGCAATCTCCCGCCCGCTTCACTGAGTGCGGTTGCGTAATTCTTCACGTACGAAGAATATCTTGCCGAATGCTGGTGCATCACCCGTAAGCGCACCCCCCGTTCCAACACGGAAAGGTCCCGGGAGAGGATTCGGTCGAGGTCAAGGGGCGACCCCAGGTCGATACGCTGCATGACCAGCACTTCTTCGCGGGAGCGCCCCATGGCCTCTTCCACGAGTGTGGCAAAGCTTTCCATATCAGGCACTACGTCGAGGGATTCCTCCTCCATCTTTCGCCGCACTCGGCTGGAGTGGTAGACGGGCATGAGCGCGTCGAAAAGATCTCGGATTCGCTCGGTCTGTTCCTGAAGGTGCCGCATGTCGGACTCCAGAGGTCGGACCAGTTCTGACACTGCCACATCGGGACGGGCCGGTATGAGGCGACCATCTCCAGGAAAGCGGCGGAGCAGGCCCAGGGAGATTAACCGTTCGACGATCTCATCGGTCTGCCTACGGTCGAGGCCCAGGCCCTTCCTGGCTTCTTCAGGGTCGAGGACGCCGACGTCCACTACACACCGATAGAAAGCAATCGTCGCGTCGTCGAGAATTGGAGTATCCGGCGAAGAGGTATCGTCCCGGCGCGTCTGCATTCCGTCGCCCACTCTCTGTCCTAGATGACCTGATGCGCTTCACGGTCGGATGGCCTGAGGATAAATCGACTGCACTATTCAAATGATGTCATGCGCCATGATCGAGAATTTAATTCCAAATCCCAGAAGGGTTGACGATTCTTTTTTATGATTGCGTAGTCATGCCAAACAGAAAAAGACGGCCGAACATAACCTGGATGCCATCCGCGAAGGAAAATCACTAAGGGAATGACGCCTCGATGTCTCGACCGTTCGCCGGGGAACAACTGTAACGTCTGGTCTTCGCTCACCCGGAACACCTCCTCCGATCATGATGCAAACAAGGAATACGCTTACTGTCAACACTTGCACACGCTTACCTTCCCTGTGAGTCTAAGAGGTTGCCGTGCGGCAGCCCTCCCAACGTTGACGGAGGGTTAGAAAGTGGACACATTGAACTATTCATGCAAATCCTTTACTTCCCCTGCGTTTGCGTGGCCCTTTCCAGGGAAAACGGCGTGGGCGCGTCGGGTCTGCCCAACAGAGGCCTCGCGAGACGCACAACTGCCGGCCTTGGCCTACTGCTGGCCGCGTATTCGCCGGCAACGCAGGATCGGCATACACGTAGCCTTCCTCAAGCGGCCTGCTGCCTGATCGCCCTTCCCCTGCTCCGCCCACCCACACGGAACGACCGGACCCGTGTCGTCTTCCTCCGCCAGGACACGGGCTACGGTACGGAAGCCGCCATGGCCAGGAGAATCCGATCCGATTGCCAGGAGCCGGTGTCGGGCTCACTTTGCGGCAGCCGTTGTCGTCGCCATGACATCGCCATGGACGGTCTCCGGACGCGACAAGCAGTCCCGCGCCGGTGCGAACGAGCCTCCGCGCGCCGCTGCACATTCATGAGCCGGAAAGTCGCCGACCTGTCCGAGATCAGAAAAGGACCCCTGCGAGCGGGTTGCCACACCGACCGAGCGACGGTGGGCGGGCTCGGTGCCTGAGTACAGCCGAACGCGGGCGTAGGCTATCATGGCGTAGGGATGAATTCGGGACAGCGCGGCCAAGGAGAAAACGTTAGTTATGCCAGGCTCACACTATTTCGACGAGATGCCCGGCACCGAGAGTAGACCCACCCTTGTACAGGTGAGACTTCCGGATGTCTCACTGGAGCTGTCGTCCAACGCCGGTGTTTTTTCGCGGAACCACCTCGATACAGGCACTCGGATTCTTCTCCAGCATGCCCCGCCCCCACGCACTCCGGGCCCCATTCTTGACCTCGGATGCGGCTACGGGCCCATCGCTCTCACCTGGGCGACCCGGCGGCCCGACACGACGGTCTGGGCGACCGACGTCAACACCCGGGCATTGGAGCTCACCAGGCTCAACGCGGATGCGGCACATCTGGAAAACGTCCGGACAGGTCGTCCCGAAGACGTTCCCGCAGACATCAAATTCGGCGCCATTTACTCGAATCCGCCGATCCGGGTGGGCAAGACGGTCCTGCATGACATGCTGCACCAATGGCTGCCACGCCTGCTACCCAGCGCGGCGGCATTTCTCGTTGTTCAGCGCAACCTCGGATCCGATTCGCTGGCAAAGTGGCTGAATTCCGAAGGCTATCCGACCACACGGCTCACATCCATAAAGGGATTTCGCATACTGGAAGCCCGACCTCGTGCTGAGGTCGCGGAAGAAACCGACGAAGGGGGTACGTCGTGAAACAACTCGGTGGAACCGAATTGAAGCGCCTCCATCGCACGTGGAGACGCGAAAACCGGTTCAGGCTCGCGCTGCTTCTTGAGAATCTGCAGTCACCTTTCAATGTGGGTGCTATCTTGCGCACCGCAGCGGCCATGGGAGCGGAAAAGGTGTATGTAGCCGGCCGTACCCCCGATGTCCGATCGGCCGGTGCGCAGAAGGCGGCTATGGGCTCCGACAAGTTCCTCCGAGTGCAGAGGTTCGAAACAACCGCAGAGGCCATGACGCAAGCGCGGGCAGACGGCTACACCGTTGTGGGGCTGGAGCTGGCGCACCATGCCGTGCCCCTCCCTTTGGCAGACCTGGCGAAAGATGTCTGTCTCGTGGTGGGACATGAGGACCACGGCGTGACAGCGAGCTCTCTCGAGGCCTGTGACCAGGTGGTGTTCGTCCCACAGTTGGGGCGTGTCGGATCGCTCAACGTCGCCTCGGCTTCAGCGATCGGGTGCTACGAGGTCAGGCGCCAGGGGTTCGCGACCAGTGGGATGCCGTCCGGTCTTGTTGAAGCCGGACCAGCCGAGAGCCGGATCGCGGAGAGCCAGTCCGGGGGCTTGTCCGGCGGCAGATAGCTCGACGCGTGGGCGGCTTTCCGCAGGCTCGGGCACATGAACCAACCGGCGTTTCCCACTCGCGGGCTCCGGACGGAGCCGATCCCGATCCTGGAGCGGTTCACACAGGCGCTCACGTGCTGTCCAGGATGGCACGCACGATCAACCACAGGGCTGTTTCCGTGTTTTGTGTGCACAAGTCCGACTCGGCAGGTGACTCCTGCTGCCCCTCGGCTCCCATTGCGGCAGATCCCACCCACGCGGTGCGACAGCCGGCGCGTCGGCCGGCACGGACATCGGTGATGAGATCACCCACCATCCAGGATCGTTCGAGATCAAGGTTCAGTTCCTGTGCCGCCCGAAGCAACAGCCCGGCCTCCGGTTTGCGGCATCGGCAGCGTACGGCGAGTGAGAGGACGCGCCCCGCGGGATGGTGGGGACAGACGTAGATCCCATCCAGCCGTACGCCCTCCACAGCGAGCCGCTCCTGGAGGTGCTCGTGCATCGACGTGAGATCCCCTGCGGCGAAGAACCCCCGCGCGAGGCCGGACTGGTTGGTGACCAGCACCAGGGCGACCCCCATGTGCTGCAGGGCACGCAGAGGTCCACCGACGCCCGGTTGGAGGACCAGGTCCGCAGGAGACTTCGGGTAGTGGCGTGGCTGGGTCAGTGTCCCGTCCCGGTCCAGGAACACAGCCGGACGCCGCGTCATGGGCTCACTCATCAACGCTGTGGCAGCGGCCTGTTGTCCTTGAACCAGGCCGCAGTCAGTACAAGCCCTTCCTCAACGGGAACCCCGGGTTGCCAGTCAAGAACCCGACGGGCGAGGGAGATGTCCGGCCGGCGTTGCTGCGGGTCGTCGACCGGGCGCGGAACATAGCTGATCTCTGACGGGGATCCGCACACCCGACGCACAAGAAGAGCGAGGTCCAGCACCGTCATTTCACGGGGGTTACCGATATTGACGGGGCCTGCGTGCTGTGAGTGCGCGAGGCGGAGCACGCCTTCTATCGCGTCGGACACGTAACAGATCGCTCGGGTTTGCAAGCCGTCCCCGGCTACGGTCAGTGGAGCGCCGTCCAGCGCCTGGCTGATGAACGCCGGTACCGCCCGGCCATCGTTGGAACGCATGCGCGGTCCGTACGTATTGAACAGCCGGACGATGGCCGTGTCGGCTCCATACTTCAGTCGATAGGCGGTGACGAGTGCCTCTCCGAACCGTTTGGCTTCGTCGTAGACACTCCGTGGACCCACGCTGTTGACATGCCCCCAGTAGCTCTCCGGCTGGGGATGCACCTGCGGGTCCCCATAGACTTCGCTGGTCGAGGTGAAGACGAACCTCGCCCTCTTCGCTACGGCGAGGTCAAGAGCGTTTCGGGTGCCGTCCGACCCGGCGGAGAGTGTTTCGATGGGAAACCTTAGATAGTCCGCCGGACTCGCGGGAGACGCAAGGTGGAAAACGATGTCGACGTCGCCTGGAATGTCAACCTTCTGAGTCACATCACAGGATATGAAGTCGAAGGAGCCGATCTCCTCCAAGTGAGTCACGTTGTGGAGATCTCCGGTGACGAGATTATCGAGGCACACCACATCCCAGCCGTCGATGAGTAGTCGTTCGCAGAGATGCGAGCCGAGGAATCCGGCGCCACCTGTTACCACGGCCTTCTTGCGCAAGGAAACACCTTCATTCATTCAGCGTGTGTCCAGAAGACGATCAAGCCAGATCCCAGAGGTTCTCGACAATCAGGTCTGCACATCGGTCCCAGCCGAATCGGTGACTGCGCGCCCGGAGAAAATTCCTCCTTCCCAACTGCCGCAGTGATCTCCGGTCCGCATGAAGATGCCGGATGGCATCGGCGAGTTGCCCGACGTCGTCCGGCCGGACGACTTGCGGAAACCTCTGGGTGCCGAGTATCTCCGGCACGGCATAGATGTTGGTCGTGATCACGGGCAAACCGAATGACATCGCCTCGAGCAGGACGAGTCCGAATGGCTCGAACAAGGTGGGGAAAACGAACACGTCCGCGGATCGATACAACTGGGTAAGCTGCTCCCGGCCCTGTGGCGGCAGGACCGTGATCCGGGGATCGGACGTCTTCCACAGCTGCGGCTCCGCGGCCACGATCACTGCGGTGACGTCTTCCCGCAGCCGCTCGAGCGCCGACAACAGCACTTTGCCGCCCTTGCGTTCGAAGTCCAAGCCGACGAACAGCAGACGCAAGGACTGCTCGTCACCAGCAGGAGCCCCGAGATCCACTGGGGCCCCGAGATCCACTGGGGCCACGAGATCCACTGGGGCCACGAGATTGGGCCCCGCACCCACGACGATGAGGTCGTCGAGCGGCACGGCGCTCTGCCGGTGAATGTCCTGTCGCAGCGCCTTGCTGAAGCAAAAGACACGAGGTGACGACCGGAGCGCCGCCCGTTCCAATTCCCGGTACATTTCCGCGACGGCTTCCCGCCCCGGAAAGACGGGAGCCGTGCTGTACTGCCCCTTGAAGTAGAAGTCACTGAGGAGCGCGTCCAGGAAATAGCAGACCGGTCGCGTGGCCCCTGTATAGGGGTACAGGTAGTTCTGGGACAGAATGACATCGGATGAACCGACGATGCCGGCCAGCCGTTCTTCCATGTGGTCGCGGACCGTCGCGTAGTAGCCTGGCAACAGGGAAGCGATATTCCCGTCGGATCGTTCCTCGATCGAGTGCAGCAGCTGACGGTTCGGCGGGAATTCCAGTTTCTCCTCGGGAAGTTCGGAGGACACGAGCCCGTTCGTCACTCTCCCAGTACTTCCCGGCACCAGGGCGAGTATCTCCTCGACATTGAGAAGATAGTCGGTTTCCAGGACCTCGAGTTCAACACCTATTCTGTCGAGTGAGCGCCGCAGTGCCCTGGAGAAGTGATAGGGAATCCCTGAGAAGTTTCTGAGTTTGTCAGGGTCTCCTTCCACCAGGAAAATCATCCGGGAAAACATGGAGTTCCTCTTCCGTTCTGACCCTGGACCATGGGCGATCTCCCCGCGCAGAGATCACTTGCGCTCGGGCCGCTGCTGTTTGCGCAGCAGGAAAGGTGGCGCGGCGAAGGCGTCCATAGGACTGGAACGGAAGAAATCGAGTGCCTCTTGCACGGTTTCGACGATGGGCTCACCGGGGCCGTTGAGCGAGGTGTTGAGCAGAACCGGAATGCCCGTTCGATCGGCGAAGGCCGTGATCAGGGAGTGGAGAAAGCCGTCCTCGTCCTTGGTCACCGTCTGCAGGCGAGCGGTACCGTCGACGTGGACGACGGCGGGGATGGACTCTCGACGTTCCTCGCGGACGTCCACGGTGAACTGCATGAAGGGCACCGGGGCATCAAGGGAGAAGTTCTCTCCGGCTCGTTCGAGGGTCGTCACGGGAGCAAGTGGCCGGAACCATTCGCGGCCCTTGATCCCGGAGTTGATCCAGTCCCTGACCTTCCCGTTCCTGGCGTCGGCCAGCAAGCTGCGGTGCCCCAGTGCCCTTGGACCCAGCTCGCTGCCACCCTGGTAGAGCCCCACCACGGCACCTTCACAGAACAGGTCGACCATGCGGCCCAGTAGGTCGGCGGGGCGCTCCAGCAGCACGTCCGCCTCACGAGCGGCGTCATGGAGCGCGGCTTCCAACTGGGCGGCATCCGGGACGGGCCCGAGAAAATCATGCACCATCGGCATAGCGCCGAGCGGAGCGAACTGCTCCAGCCCGAACAGAGCGCACCCGACGGCAGTTCCGCCGTCATGAGGAAACGGCGAGACGAACACCTCGGTGAACGGAGTCTCCCTGAGGAGCCTGCTGTTCGCCACACAGTTCAGGGCGGTCCCTCCGGCGAAACAGAGATTGTCCGCGCCAGTAATTTCGTGCAGCCAACCAGCAACCTCAAGCAGCGCGTCCTCGAATGCGCGCTGGCCGGCGGCGGCCAAGTCTGCGCTGTCCTGGAAGGAACCGCTTCCTCCTTCGGTGAAGTGCCCGTATTCGAGACTGTGATCGAATAGGTCCGTCCACTCCTGCGGAATGACCACATCGCCGTCTGCGACCGCCAGGGGTGGTAGTCCCAGAGCGTCAGGATTTCCGTAGGGGGCCAGACCCATCACCTTGCCTTCGCTGCCCTCACCGCCGAAGAGCTTGCGGCTCAGCAAGAAGTAGAAGGCGCCCAGCCCCCTGGGTCGGCTCCAGTCCATGTTCCAGGACCGTTTGGCCACACATCTGTATTCCTCGGGGCCGCAGAGATAGAAAGAGCTGATCTCCACGTCGCTGGGGTTCTGGCCCGGGCGGGCAGGATAGTCCTCGATGATGTCTTTGAGATAGCTGCCGGCACAGTCGATGATCATCACGGCAGTGTGATCGAAAGGCGAGAAGGGATAGGTGGCGTACAGGTGCGCCAGATGATGCGAGATTCTTATCCTGGGTACATCTGCCGCCGGCGCGAGAACGGCCGTCACTTCTTTCTGATACTCATCGAAATTCATGATTTCCGGATCTGACGAGTAGCACTCCACGACCGCATCCACCCGTTCCGTGAGCCCAGGTATACGGTCGGCGTAGAGGGGTAGGTCACCGATCCTGCCCCAGTGGTGCTTCTTTCTCGTATAGCGCTCTTTCTGGATGCTGATCAGCGACGACCCGCGAGCCAGGCAGACACTCGCGTCCTGCGTGCGATTGAGTCCGATCACGACGGGGAATTCGGCCACACCTTCTCCTGTACAGAAGAGGAAAACGCTATTTTTGGCTGTTTCGTGCCGTTTCGGGGGTGGGGGTGTGTGCGCAGTACTTCCAGGCTGGCGACAAAACGTACCGCGCTGCCTTTAACGACGTCCAGCCGACGAATCCGGCAGTATCCTGCATGGCAGCAAGCTGTTTCGGTGGGCCGGCATGCCGCGTGTCCCCTTCATGGTGTGGCCGTGCAGGAACGTGATCCTTTCGGTAGCTAGACATTTTCCACACCTGTTCAGAAGATACAAGTCGTGGCAGTCATCGACCGGATTGCTATGAGGAGTGGCGTGTATATCTATCAGATTGAGGTGTCGAACTTCTGCAGTCTCACGTGTGCCTATTGTCCGCACCCGACGCAGATTCGACCCAAGGGCTTCATGAGCTTTGACACCTTCCGCAAGTGCGTCGATCTCTTCAAGGACCACTGCGACAACAGAAACACGCTGCGCCTGCACAACTTTGGCGAAGTCGCCCTGCATCCGGAGCTGCCGCAATTCATACAATATGCGCGTACGGAAGGGGTGGCTTGCTCATTCTTCACAAACGGGATGCGCTCACGTAAGGAACCGATCGGGCGGGGCTACTGGCAGGAGCTCTCTGATGCCGGCCTCGAAACCGTGGACTTCTCCGCCCATGTGATGAGGGAGGAAGAGTTTCGAACCATCGTGGAAGGCATTGTGCGGATCGGCAGGGTCTACGACCCGAAGCCTGAGGTTCTCGGTACGTGGGCGGGGCAGGTCGGCCCACCGGAAATCCCCCTTGCGAAACCCTGCATCTTCGAGCGCATGGATGCCTTCGTGGTGCTGTGGGACGGGCGGATCTCGTCCTGCTGTCTTGATGTGGAAGGTCAGTTCAAGGGTCTGCATGTGGATGACCTCCTGGCAGGGCGTCGGTATCGGTTCGCCTCCATCCCGCTGTGCTCCACGTGTTCTTCGATGCGTCATGAAGAGATGCTGTGACGTGCCGGCCTGTTCTGACTTTCCTGCTGGGCTCGCGGGGCGTGGCACGCACGCTCGCCGCGTTGCTGAAATGCCCCTAGGGCGTGTTTCGAAAGTCCCGCCGGGCCCGCCCTACGGGCGGACGACGCCACTTTCGAAACGCGCCCTAGCACCTTCGGTTTTGTTCCCTCGATCATCTCGCCCCTCGTGGCCTTCTTCCTGCTCCAGCCGTACGGGCAGAGCGGGCGGGCCACCGACGGCGTCAAGCAGTCACACCTGTGCGCGCCGTCCTCAGGACACTCTCATCGACATTCTTCCGGAGGTCTTTCCCATGGCGGTCCTGCCCGCCCGCGTCCTCTTCGGTGCCGCGTACTACCACGAGTACCAGCCGTCCGACCGGCATGACGAACGGCTCAAGACCGACCTGGACCTGATGTCCGACGCGCATGTCAGCGTCATAAGGGTCGGCGAGTCGGTCTGGTCGACCTGGGAGCCGGAGAACGGACGCTTCGACCTCGACTGGCTCCAGCCGGTACTGGACGGCGCCCACGAACGGGGGATCTCCGTCATCCTCGGCACGCCGACGTACGCCGTTCCGCCGTGGCTGGCGCGGCAGTATCCGGAGCTCACGGGCGAGTACGCCACCGGTCAGCGTATCGGCTGGGGCACCCGGCAGGAGGTCGACTTCACTCACCCCGCCTTCCGGTTCCATGCCGAGCGGATCGTCCGCGAGATCATCGCCCGGTACGCCGACCACCCAGCGGTCATCGGCTTCCAAGTGGACAACGAACCGGGCAACGAACTCCTGTACAACCGCGGTGTCTTCCAGCGTTTCGTGGACCATCTGCGGGAGAAATACGGCGACGTCGAGACCCTCAACCACGAGTGGGGCCTGGTCTACTGGTCGCACCGCCTGTCGACGTGGGCCGACCTGTGGACACCGGACGGGAACCTCCAGCCCCAGTACGACGTGGCATGGCGGGAGTTCCAGGCACGGCAGGTGACCGAGTTCATCGGCTGGCAGGCCGACATCGTCCGTGAGTACGCCCGGCCCGATCAGTTCGTCACCACCTGCATCCTGTACACGCGCCCCGCCGTGGAGGACGACGAGCTGACCGACCGTCTCGACATCACCGCGGGCAACGCGTTCTACGTCATGCAGGACGGCTTCGCGCTGCCGGACCGGACGCCTGACGACCATGAGCAGAACTGGAAGACCACTGGGGTGTGGACGCTGTTCCGCACCGCGGACTGGATGTTCTCCTCGCGTCAGGAGCCGTTCCTGATCACCGAAACCAACGCGAACTCCATCGACTTCCCGTGGGACAACCGCCCCGCCTACGACGGCCAGTGGCGCCAGGCCGCGTGGGCGCTGGTCGCGCGCGGCGCACGGATGATCGAGTACTGGCACTGGCACACGCTGCCCTTCGGCACGGAGACCTACTGGGGCGGCATCCTGCCGCACACCGGACAGCCAGGCCGGACGTACGCGGAAATAGCCCGCCTCGGTGCGGAGTTCGAAGCCGCCGGTGCGCTCGTCGCCGGGATGGAGCCGGACGCGGACATCACGATGATCTACTCCACGCCGAGCAAGTGGCTGATGCAGAAGTACTCGCCGCTCGCGACCCCGGACGGCACACCGGACACCACCTCCTACCACCGGTTCTTCGACCCGTTCTACCGGGGTGCCTTCGACGCCGGCCGCCAGGTGCGGATCGTCCACGCCCGGCAGCTGCACGACCCGCGCGGTGAGCGGGAGGGGCTGACACCGAAGGAGGCCGCGCGACGTCATCCGGTTCTCGTCGCTGCGGCCCTGTACGTCGTCGACGACGCGACGGTCGACTGGCTGGAGGCCTACGCCCGTGCCGGCGGCCACTTGGTACTCGGCCCGCGCACCGCCTACGCCGACCATGAGGCCCGGGCGCGCCGGGAGCCCGCCCCCGGACGTCTCGTCGAGGCCGCCGGCGTCCGGTACGACGAATACAGCAATCTCGGTCACGACGTCCCGGTCCGAGCCGTGCCCGGGGGCTCGCTGGAAATTTCGGCGAACGCGACGGCGACGCGCTGGATCGAGGGCCTCACCGTGGTCGACGCCGAGGTGCTGGTCGCATACGACCACCCGCACTTCGGCCGTTGGCCGGCGGTCACGACCCGCCGTCACGGCGAGGGCCGCGTCACCTGCGTCGGCACGGTACCGGGCCGTGACCTGGCCCGGGCACTGGCCGCATGGCTGGCGCCTGCCGCGCGCAGCGAGTGGCAGGGCCTGCCGGCCACAGTCACCGCGACGACCGGCGGTTCCCCGGACGGACGCCGCGTCCACATCGTGCACAACTGGAGCTGGGATCCCGCCCGTGCCGACGCCCCGACGGAGCTTACCGACGTCCTGGACGGCAGTCTCGTACCCGCCGGGACCGCGCTGGAGCTCGGAGCGTGGGACGTGCGGGTCCTCGTCTCGTCGGACGCCGACACCGACGCCGACACCGACACCGACACCGACGGATCAGCGCCGCGCGCGGGCAGCCATTCCTGATCCACAGCCTCGGACATCGCGTGGGCGAAGTGTTGCCGAACGGGCGGCACTTCGCCTCCACGGAGGACACACCGGCACGAGTGCCTCCGCTCACCAGCGCCAAGGCCGGGCACAAGAGCCCAGAATCAACAGGGGAACCGGGTGAGATGATGCGGATCTTGTTCATTGTCGGCGGATTCTTTCGCGTAGGCGACTATTTTCGTTACACAAACATCGCCGAGTCGCTTGTGGCCCGAGGACACAGCGTGACCATAGTAAGCAGCGATCCGAGCCGGCGATTTCTCTCGGTGCGAGAGCGAGTCCATGGCGTTGAATGGGTCTATGCACCCTATCTCGGCGGGCTGGAACTTGCAGAGCGCATGAGCCGCTATCTTCCGGAAACGAAGATACCTCTGGACGTGGCGTACCGTGTGGGGCACGCCATGCGTCGAGCAAAGCGCTTCGATGTGGTTCATGTATTCCATCCCGGCTTCAATACATTTCTGCCGCTCATGGCTGCAAAAAGGGGGCGAACCACCCGCCCGCTCATTGTGTACGACTGCAGCGACCTATGGCCTGGGGGAATATGGGAGGAGCCAGGCAAAGGAATTCTTCGCCGATTGGACCATCGGATCACCAGCGCCATAGAGCGTGCCGCCATCACCCAGGCGGACGGCGTGACAGTGAACACCGATTTTCTCCGCAAGCGCGCCATCGGGTTGGGCGTTGCTCCGTCCCATGTCGAGCTGGTGCCGGACAGGGCGAACTCCTCTTCGGTGAAACCTCTTGATCGTCTCTTGGCGCGAAGGGAGTTGGGGATCCCTGCGGACTCGACGGTTCTCGGCTTCAGTGGATTCTTTCATCCCGATACGGAACTCCTCCTCAGAGCGGTTGCTCAAGTGCGAAAGACGCACGATGTGAAACTGCTCATGACAGGCGTTGTCCGCGACGACCTGTTGCAGCTGATGGAAAAGCTAAATCTCAAACGTAATATTATCCTGACCGGAGTCGTCGCCCAGGAAGAGTTTTCCACCTGCCTGGGTGCGTGCGACGTATTGCTCCTGCCGTTCACTGACCGGCCGCTGAAT
>CAMLJW010000108.1 GCA_946480485.1 uncultured Streptomyces sp.
GGTGATGGGGATCCGGCCCCGCTCCTGGGGTCGCGTGAGGGAGAGGTTATCGACCGCGTAGATGTTGCCGTATCGCCGGGTCTCCGCAATGATCCTGCCCTGGTGGCGCAGGTCATCGAGTTCTTCGACGGTGACGAACCGGTATCCGGCTGACCGGCCAGTCCCGTGCTTGAGCTTGATGACCGATTCGAAACATGGATCCGTGGAGCAGAGGGCCGCCGTCACAGTGTCCTTGCCTGCGGTGGGAGGTCCGTACAGAACGATCGCGCTCACGATTCCCCCAGCAGCCGCTGCGCGATGGACTCGACCTGCTCGGCCAGCGGGCGTGAGGTTCCGATGCGGTTGTCAATGACGTGGTGAGACGTCATCGGCCGGAGGTGGAGGTCGAGTCCACTCGCGTACGTGGGCCAGTGCGTCAGCTTCCACGTATCGCGTGAGGCATTGCGTGAGATCAGCCTGTCTCGCATCGATTCCAGGTCGCTGTCCACCCACAGAGTCTCGAAGCGGGCTCCGGATCTACGGCACCGGCGTGCCACTCGAGCAGTCCATTGCGCATCGGCGCTCTCGACGAGGAACGGCGCCACAGCGACCACGGATGTTCCGCACTCAAGGTTCTCCCAGACCGCCTTCATCAGGCACTCGTACTCCAGAGTCCTGGCGTGCTCCAGGTAGGCGGAACTGTGGAGGTCGTGCGGATCCTCGCCCAATGCCAACAGCAGTCGCTCGGTCATCGGGCGGCTGATGGTGTCCTTGTCGAGCATGGCCCAACCGGTTGCCGCCGCCAGGAGCTTGCCGGCCTCCGACTTACCCGAACCGGCATACCCGGCGACAAGAGCAAGGGTGATGGTGCTCGCGCCTAACGCAGTGGTCACGCTGTCCGCCCCCGAGACGTCTCGATACAACTGGTCCTAGTTTAAAGGGGGCTGGGGAATAGCCCGCTCACACTCCTGGCATGTTGCTGGCCATCGAGCCGCGAAGGCCGCGGACTTCACGGGCTGCTCATGGGCTGATGATCAGACTGGCGGACCAGCATCGACATGCCCGCACCTGGCCATGAATCGACCAGACGCCAGGACCTGAGACCGGCCGGGTAACCAGCCACCCGGCTGACCGAAAAGAGACGCCTTGTCAAGCCCCCATCACCGCACCGCCGCTGGACCGGGATCGCCCTACCGGAGAGACTGGGCGCCAACCATGTCGGGGCAAGCGGCGCAGCGCACCCCCGCCAACACACGCACACCGGGGGCAAGGTGCCGCAGGAGGCGATCTCCGACCGTTACGAACTTCTGGAGGAGCTCAGCCACGGCGGCATGGGCGACGTGTGGCGCGGCTACGACGCCGTGCTCGACCGGCCCGTCGCCGTGAAGCTCATCCGGCAGGCGTCGGTCACCTCCCCGCAGCTGGCCGAGGAGTTCGCCAAGCGCTTCCGTCGCGAGGCCCGCATCACCGCGCGCATCCAGCACCCCGGCGTGCCGCAGGTGTACGACGCGGTGCTCGACGCGTCGTACGATCGGCTGTTCCTGGTGATGGAGCTCGTCGACGGCGTACCGCTGTCCGCCTACCTCGACCCCGGCCGGCCGGTGCCGGTCAGCTGGGCGGCGGCCGTCGGCGCGCAGGTCGCGACCGTGCTGTCGTACGCGCACGACGTGCCGGTCATCCACCGGGACCTCAAGCCGGGCAACATCCTCGTCGCAGGCGACGGCACCGTGAAGGTCCTGGACTTCGGT
This sequence comes from uncultured Streptomyces sp., assembly GCA_946480485.1. Next base: position 1,728 of record CAMLJW010000108.1, read on the forward strand.
ATAGCGGCGATCCTGCGCACCGACGTCACCAAGCTGACTGCCACGGGCAGCCCCATCGGCACCCACCAGTACATGTCGCCCGAGCAGGTCCGCGGCGGACGCATCACCCCACAGACCGATCTGTACGCGCTGGGCTGTGTGCTGCACGAACTCCTCAGCGGGCGCCTGGCGTTCAAGGCGGAGAGCGAGTACCTGCTGATGTACCAGCACGTCAACGCCGCCCCCACCCCGCTGCGACAGCTGCGGCCCGACGTCCCCGAGGCGCTGGAGGAGCTGGTCCTGCACCTGCTGCGCAAGGCGCCCGAGGCGCGGCCCGCCGAAACACAGGAGGTGTACGCGCGGCTGCTGCCGTTCCTGCCACCTCCGGGTCAGGAGCCCGGCACGGCCGATGCCGGGCCGGCCGGCGCGCCCGACCCGACGGGCGTATTCCGTCGCCCTTTCGCTCCCCGCGCCCGCGCCCAGGCGCCCGCACCCGGTGGTTTGCCGCCCACGGCCGTCCTCCCGGGGGCCCAGCCGGTGCCCGTTCCCGCCCAACTGCGCGAGGACATCAAGGAGGCGTACGCCCACTCCGACGCCCTGCTGGAGGAGGAGCGGTTCGCTCAGGCCGCCGAGGTGCTCGGCGAGGTCATCGAACCCGCGGCCCTCGCCCTCGGCTCCGAGAGCAAGCCGGTTCTGGCGCTGCGCCGCCAGCGAGCGGCGATCCGCCTCCTCGGCGGCGACTACCGGGCCGCCCTGCCCGAGTTCGAGGCCCTCGCCGACGCCTACGCCCGCATCGCCGGACCCACCGGCGAGCAGTCCCGCGCCTGCCGCGCCCAGGCGGCCCGGTGCCGCGCCGAACTGGGCCAGGTCACCGACGCGCTCGCCGCGCTCCAGGGCGTGCTGAACGTCGTGCGGGCCGTCGACAGCGACGTGAGCGAGGAAGCGGTGGAGCTGCGGCACAACATCGGGATGCTGCTGCTCGCCCAGGGCCGGGCCGCCGAAGCCCGGCAGGTCCTCGAACCGCTCCATCAGGACATGTGCATGGTGTTCGGCCCCGAGGACGAGATGACCGTCGAGATCGCCGAGGCGCTGGCCCTGATCCGCCTCGACCTCGACGGCGACGCCGCCGGGTAACCCGCTCGTACACCCCGCAGGCACTCGTAGCCACTCCCAGCCACAGAACGCACGCAGCGCACACGCAGAACGGGACACCATGCCACACCTCGCCTTCGACATCGCGTTCTGCGCCCAGCTCGGCAAACTCCAGGGCACCGACAAGCAGGGGGTCTTCGATGCCTGGGAGAAGTTCGAACGCCTCACCCTCGCCCAGCTCTTCAAGGACCCCGGCCTGAAACTGGAGTCACTGAAGCAGGCCAAGGACCCGCACATCCGCACCATCCGCATCGCCCAAGGCACCCGCGGCGTCGTCCTCGCCCCCGAAAGCGGCGACACCTTCGTACTGCTGCGCGTGATGCCGCACGACAAGGCCATCGCCTGGGCGATCAAACAGCGCGCCAGCATCAACACGGTCACCCGCGCCGTGGAGATCCGCGACATCGCCATGCTCGACGAACTGACGCCCGCGTATGAGCGGATCGCCGCCGCGCCGGACGAGCGGCTCTTCGCCAAGGTCTCCGACGGTGACCTGGCCGCCCTCGGCATCGACGAGACCACCCTGCGCCAGGCGCGTGTCCTCACCAGCAAAGAGCAACTGGAGGCCTTCGCCCCCTACTTCCCGCAGGACCAGAGGGAAGTCCTGGAGTACCTCGCCGAAGGATTCACCGCGGAGGAGGTCTGGCGCGACCTGGTATCCGTCAACCTCCCCACCTCCGCGTCCGATCCGGTGGACACGACCGACTACACGACCGCCATCCGCCACACCCGTACCCGTATCGCCCTCGTCACCGCCTCCGACGAACTGCGCGACATCCTCGACAGCCCGTTTGCCGCCTGGCGGGTCTACCTCCACCCCTCCCAGCACAAGGTCGCCTACCGGGCCAGCTACTCCGGACCGGCGCAGGTGACGGGCGGCCCCGGCACCGGCAAGACCGTCGTCGCCCTGCACCGCGTGAAGCACCTGCTGGAGTTCCTGCGCGACGGCGACCGTGTCCTGCTGACGACGTACACCAACGCTCTCGTCGCCGCACTGCGCACCGGACTCGGCACGCTCATCGAGGACGAGGAACTGCGGGCCCGCGTGGACATCACCACTGTCGACGCCCTCGCCAGCCGCGTCGTCACCACCTCGCGCCGCCCGCTGGGCAGCGGCGAAGAAGAGAGCCGCTGGAAGCAGGCCGCCAGGGCCACGGGCTTCACCGGAACGGCCCAGTTCCTGGGCCAGGAGTACAAGCACGTCATCCTGGCCCAGGATCTGCGGAGTGAGGGGGAGTACGAGGCCGCCGACAGGCGTGGGCGGGGTAGCCGTCTCCCGGCCGCCGAACGCCCTCTGGTGTGGCGGACAGTCCGGGAGTTCACCGACCGTCTCGCGGCGGACGGCCGGCGCACCTACCTGGGGACGTGCACGGAGGCGGCCGACCTGCTCCGGGCGACCGGTCCGCTGTACCGGCACATCGTCGTCGACGAGGCACAGGATCTGCACCCGGCCCAATGGCGGCTGCTGCGCGCGGCCGCCCCGGCGCGACCCGACGACCTGTTCATCGCCGGCGATCCTCATCAGCGGATCTACGACACGAAGGTCTCCCTTCGGACCCTCGGCATCAAGGTCGCCGGACGATCCACCAAGATGCGGAAGAACTACCGCTCCACACACGAGATCCTCAGCTGGTCCACCGCCCTCCTCGTCGGCCGTCCCTTCGAGCAACTGGAGGACGACTCCCGCAACGAGACGCTCCTCGGCTATCGTTCGGCCCTGCACGGCAACGGCCCCGAGATCCACGCGGCCGCGTCGGAGGAAGCCGAACTCGACGCGCTCGTCGACCGCGTGAGCGGGTGGACGGAGAACGGCGTGGCTCCGGGCGAGATCGGCGTCACCTCCCGTTTCAACAAAGGCGTCGAGAAGGCGCTCGCCAGGCTGGCGGCCGCCGGTATCCCGGCGGGGAGGTTGAGGGCCGACGCACCGGAGAGGGCGGACGCCGTCCGTGTCGGCACCATGCACTCGTTCAAGGGCTTGGAATTCCGCTGCGTCGCCGTGACCTGCGTGAACGCGGACGCCCTGCCCGCGCCGAAGGCGGTGACACCTGTCGAGGTGGACCGCCTCCAGCACGAAGCGGACCTCCTGTCCGAGCGCTGCCTGCTGTTCGTGGCTTGCACGCGGGCGCGGGACGGGCTGTATGTGTCGTGGACGGGGGAGCCGAGCCGGTTCCTGGCGGAGGCGGAAGTGACTGGCTGACTCAAGGGGGTGCAGCATCGCGCAGAGAGGCAACAGCAGATGAGTGCGACATGCAAATAAATGGGGAACGATCTTCCCCTACCTGGGAAGGCAGCGCAGAGAGCCCGAGTGTCCCCAGCTCACTGGACCACCCGGTCACGGTAGGGCTACTCGCCGCGCAGCCGGAGACGCGGGTGTCAACGTTCACGCCGCAGCGAAACCCGCACATGCGCATCTTCGTCGCGATCAAGGAACAGGCCCGACCCTTTAACGCTGGTGAGGTACGGAACGCGCACGCCTGCATCGAGAACCTTCGGCTCCCCTGTGCCGGTCGCCAGGTCCAGCTCCGCCACGACCGCCTGCGAGCCGCTGGCCGCCGACTTCCCCAGGACCGCCCCGTAGGCCGTGCCGTCGTCGCGGATTGCGGCGAGCGCAATCGTCTTGCGGTCGCCGTCACCCTCCAGACAGGTGCCTTTGCCTCGCTTCAGATCAAAGACAACTGGTCCGGCTGCCAGGTAGCGGCCGTCCGGCGAAGTAATCACGGGGTAGTCGCGAACTTCATTGGCGTCCGCGACGTCATGCGCACAGATCATGCTGGCCCGGAGCTTGCCTGTTCGCACATCGTGCACCGACCACAGCGGGTCGTTCAGAGCGCCGAACTTGCCGCCCGTCGACCAGCCGACGAGAAGGTTGCCGTCGGCAACGCCGTACGCATCGCCATTCCAGGAACCGACAATGCCTGTGTTCGTCGTGGCCGCCGGCGGAGCCGTGACAGCTGGCATCCTTGCTGGCGGCGACCGGAGTGCCGGCGCAGCGCATCCCCGTCGGCGACGACCTTGGTGCGGTCACCGAGGCACTGGCGGCCATGTGGCGGAGCCAGCTCGCGGACAAGAAGGCGCTGCTCATCCTCGACAACACGGCCAGTTATCGGCAGCTGGAGCCGCTGCTCCCAGGCGGGAGACCTCGGCTTCGCCTGGATGATCAACTCCATGGACTGGCACGCCGCCGCCGGTGTAGCGGGTGGGGGTGTGCAGGCGAGGGGGTTACCCCGCCCGGCGTCAGGAGGGCAGCTGCCGGGCGTCGGCCGGGCGTCGGCCGGGCAGCGGATCACCTGCGTGGCTCACCTACTGTGCCGAGGGCGATGGCGCACCGCCGGATCAGTGGACCGATGTGTCCGGGATCAGCGGCATTAGCCGCTAGTCCCTACACATTTTCCGACAGATCCCCGCCTTCGTGGGGCTTGTAGAAAACTCCGTCGCCGCAGGTCAGCGAGGGTTCGTGGACCTGATCCGAAACGCTTGGCCCCCGATCTGGAAACGCTCAGCAGATCGCTACAGGTCAGCAGGGGTTCCATACCGTCGCTTGAGCATCCGCTCTGACACTCAGCGCACCGCCCGCACAGCGGCCTCCACTGTGCCGGGGCTGGCCCCGCGGGCAACGGTGAACGCATGAGCATCGCTGCCACGGAAGTACGGCTGATCAGCAGACACATTCGTACCGTGTGGGAGGAGGCCTTCCCCGAGTTTGTCCGATCACGATCTGCTCCGTGACCGCCGGACTCCGGCCTCGCCCTTCGGGACATCCCAGTCGACGACTCGCAGTCCGGCCCGCTTCAACTGTTCTTCTGTGATGTCGAGTTGTTGTATCGGGGTCTTTCCGTGTCGCGCGAACCAGCGTGTTCTGCGGGTGCGCTCCCGCATGCTGAGGGCGTTCCAGTCGTCGTGGTGGAGGCCGGCTTCAGGCGTGGGGCTGGCCTCGTGGGTGGCCTGTTGGACGTAGGCGAACTCGTAGGTGCTCGTATCCAGAGTGATGAGAGCCCAGGCGGTCGGGTAATCCAGCGACGGGCCGTGCCGATGTATGAGCCGACGCGTGCGCCACTGGCGGATCGGGGCGAGGAGCCATCGTCGGGTGCGTACGTTCATGCGGTGTCGACTCCGGGTTCAGCGAGGCGGTCGGCCAGCCAGCGGGCTGACATGTTCTGGAGGTCGGTGCTGCCGAGCGTGCGCAGGGTCTGGGTGAGAGCGCGCAAGAAGATCTCGCGCTGGTGCTGGGTGTGCAGGTCGGTGAGCAACTGGTCGACGAACCAGGCGACTTCGGCATGCAGACCCTCGCGACCGGAGTCGCGTGGTGACTTGAGGTCTGCCAGAACCTTGAGGAGCTCGAGTTCGTCGAGGCGGTCCGGGTACTGGTCGATCCACCACACGCGGCGTCGATCGGGGTCGGAGAGGATGGCCTGGAGGAAGGTGACTCGGCGGTTGGTCTCCTCTCGGTCCAGGTCCCCGCTCTGGGCACGACGCAGGTGTTTCCCGGCAAGGTGCAGGTCGGCGTCCGAGACGGTCAGTGCCGCGTGGCCCCGGATGACGAGCCATGGTTCCGGGGACCACGGGCGGTCGATGGTGGCGTTCACGGCGTCCTGCGCGGCCGGAAGGTCGAGCACGGAGTACCGCTGAAGCGTCCGAGCGATGTGCTCACGGAGTTGATGGCGGACGAAGGATGGCGAGTCGTTGTGCTCCAGTGGGTCGTCGCCGCGCGGGTGCCAGGTGGCATCGATCCGGACCATGAAGTGGACGCTGGGCACGCGGCTGGGCACGCGCTCGCCCTCGATGAGAAGACATCGCTCTGCGGACCCTGCAGCCGGGACCGCCACCACTGTTGTCGGGGCGGGCGATGGTCCCGGTTGCCGATGCCACCGGGAGAACAGGGTCATGCGGCAGGAGCGTTCAACTCATCCGGCTTGGCAGGCGGTCCATCCGAGGTCTGTGGAGGTTGTGACGTATCAGGGGCGGGCAGCAGGCGGCTGAGTACCGCGATACGTCGTGCCCGTCCCGGTCCGGCCGGGTCGCTCTGCCCCACCAACAGCTCGGAGACGCGGGCATCCCGTAGGCGCCCCGAGAGGACGGCCACGGCGATGTCGACGGCGTGCTCCTCCGGGACAGCTGCGGATTCCAGCCAGGCGGCCAGGGAGGCCAGGGCTTCGTCGGCGGTGGGTTCATGGCGCCAGGCCGCGCGCCATCCGCGTACGAAGAGCTGGTCCTCCAGGCCGGCCTCCTTGTCCGCGATCAGCTCGTTCGCGAGGGCCAGGGCGAGCGGCGTCTCACCTGGCGGACTGGTGAGGTCGGTCAGGGCGAGGAACGCGCGTGCCCCTGCCTGGCGCATCACTCCGTCGTCGGTCTCGGCCCAGTCGACGATCTCCCCGAGGACCAGGGAGCGGAGCTTGGGTTGGGCCGCGAGTTCACGAACGGCCTTGGCGACGGCCTCGGCGCCGCGCTGGTCGCTGCGGCCAGCCAGGAGCCGCAGCCGGGTGAGTGCGACACGGGGATAGGTCCGGCCCAGTTGGCCGGCGCAGACCTCGGCCACGGTTTGCGCGAGTGCCTCGCTGAGGTTCTTCTGCTTGGCAGCGTCGTACAGGTACTTGCGGACCGCCACACCGATGCCGGAGTGCGTCGCGGTGCTCTCCAGTACGCCGGACGCCAACCGCCGGTGTGCGGCGCTGTCCGAGGCGATCCACTCGGTCACGATCCGCAGGACCGCCTGCCCCGCGGGCCCTGTCGCCAGCCTGGTCAGCGCCGCGGCGACGCGTGCACGGTACTTGCCGGCGATGCCCTTGGGCGCGGTGATCTCCGAGGCCCAGCACAGCAGTTCACTCCGCAGGTGGGGACGCTGCGCCCAGACGTGTGCGAGGACTGCCTCGTCCAGGCCGTGCCGTGCCTGGTCGAGCGAGAGACCGTCGTCCTCCTTCACGCGCTTCGCGCCGGTGATCTCAAGGCGGGTCTCCAGGTCGGGTCCCGCCAGCGCACCGCCCGGCGGCAGGACTCCCTTCACCAGCGCGAAGAGCCGGTCTGCGGCCGCCATAACGACTTCGGCTGGCAACCGGTCGAGCAGCGCGATGGCGATGAGCAGTGCACGGTCCCTCAGGTGTTCATCACTGTCATGGCCCTTGAACCAGTCTGTGAGGTGGTCCTGCCAGTTCTCGAACTCCTCCTTGGCCTTCGCCTGGCCGTCGTCGGCGGCGGTCGCGATGATCAGTGCCAGGCGCACCGCGTCGGCAGGCGATGTGGTGGGGCTCAGCAGCTTGTTCAGGTCGGAACCGTCGTCCAGCCAGCTCAGGCGGCCGGGCTTTTGCTGCCGAAGATGGGCCTTGGCCACGTCGAGGGCGGGTGGCGGCACATGCTCGACGCGGGGAACGGAGGCCAGGGTCCCGGGCTTCCAGGTGCCGGGTGTGGTGAGGATGACGAGGTACGAGCCGGCTGCGGCCGCCTCTTTCTGATAGCCGGCGAGGCCCTGGTAGAAGTCCGCAGGCAGGCTGCTGTAGCCGGACAGGTCCAGGACGAAGCCGTGGTGCGGCGTCGCGGGGAGTTGCTCCGTGCGCGGCCGGTCCCAGTCCAGGACGAGGCTGAGGAGTTGCTCGGCCGGCACACCCACCTCGTGCAGCACACGGAGGGCTGTCGTACGGCGGCCGGTGTCGCTGGGGCCGGCAAGTACCACGATGTTGTGCTGACCTACGGGGCGCTTCAATAGCCTTATGGCCCGGTCCACTTGGCGCTCGCCGGACGGTGCGGCCGGCTTCGCCTGGACATAGTCCGATGCGACGAGACGTACCTCGTCCTGATCGAACGCGACGGCACTCAGGTACTCCCAGCCGCGCACGTAGCGGTGGTGGTGTTCCTCGTAGTCCCCGGCCACCTGCTTGACGACGGCGCTGTCGGATGCCTCTGCCTCCTGCCACACCCGCTCCTCGGCGGGCTCGGACGCGGCGCTCATGACCGCCCCGGGTGGATGACGGTCTGGTCGCGGCCGACCTGAGTGACTTGGGACTTGCCCTTGGCCTCTGCCCGCTGGCGGACCACGGTCACCTGCGGTGCCGCCTCGGGATGGTCACTCCGCCACTGCTTCGCGTAGGCGAGCAGTTCCTGCGCCGCCTCGCGGTCCTCGTCCGCCGCGTCCTGCAGCCGTACGGCCCATGCGGAGTAGAGGGCACCGGCGCGGTCCGCCCGCTCGTCCTCCGGTACGGCAACGAGCGCCGCACGGTCCCGGTCGAGCCGGTCGAGTCGACGGTCCGCAGCCTGATCGTCTCCGCGCCCGAACCAGCGTCCCAGCCAGCCTCGGAAACCGCTCCAGCCGTCCCCCGTCATCGCCACGACCAGCGCTGATGCGGCAGTCGTCCCTACCGCGGCCAGTTCCCCTGATACGTCCAAGATCAACCCCATCTCTGCGCCTTTGCAGCGCGAGGCCCATCCGTTCCCTTAGCACCTCCGTGTCATGAGTACGTTCTGGAACGTGGCGTATTCATAGCGTTACGCGGCCGGAAAGAACCGCCGTCTCAGGGGCGTCTTGCGGGCGGCGTTCGAGGTGGATCTGGTGGCTGGTGGCGTTCTGGGAGAGGACGAAGCCGAGCATGAAGACCTTCTGGCGATCGAGGCCGTAGGAGATCATGCGCTTGTTCCACATGCTCTGGTCGAGCTGGTTGTGGAGGGACTCAGCGTCGCTGCGGTAGGGGTAGACGAGCTGGTGAGCGCGGGTAGCCTCGGGGATCTGCTGGAGGTATTCGGCACGATGGAAGTCACGTTCGGTGTCGCTGGGGATGCGTTTGCCGGTCGCCGAGTCGTACAGGGCCCGGTCTGCGGAGGTGGTGGTGATGCCGACGGGAACTCGATGCGTGTGGGGGCCGTAACGGCGGTCGATCCGCAGAAGGTGGTACCAGCGGCTCTTGTTAACCCCTTCGCGGTGTTCGAGCCGGATGACGGGGACGGGAAGCAGGTGGCTGGTGCCGTCGTCGAGGAGGATGCGTTCGGCGATGCGGCCCTGGTCGCACCACAGGTCATGGCGGCATCGGCCGGAACGTAGGAGTTCGTCCCCGGGGGCTTGACGGAGCCGTGCTGCTTGTTGACCACGAGGAGCCCACGGCGGCCGAGGACGTCCCGGTGGACACCGCGGAAGGCCCCGTCGTAGACGACGCCCATGGCTCCGGGGAGTTGGGCGTGCAGTCGGGCGAAGGAGCGTACGGCGATCGCGGCCTCATCCTCATATTCGCCGCCGGCGACGTGCTGGACGGTGAGGATGAAACGCTGCCAGTAGCCGTTGTCACGGGCGGAGGCGAAGAACCACTTGCCCCCGGACGACGGTCTTCTTGTCCTCGCCGTTCTCGTAGTACAGGCGGGCGGCGGGGTCGACGCGGTGGGTCCGGATCTCGCCGGTTGTGGTGTCGGCGACTTCGGCGCGCTCGGCCTTGGAGGGGCCTTCGGGACGGTGGCGTCGCCAGCCAGGAGCTGTCGTCGCTCCGAGCGCGCCCAGTTACGCGGAATGTCGGTGGGGAACAGGCCCTGAGCAAGGGCCTGTTGGACGGCGTAGGCCTCAAAGCGTTCTTGAATCAGGTCGAAGCTGGAGGCCAAGAGCTTGTTTTCCGCCTACAGGTACTGGTGCCGGTTGGGTGCCTGTGCGGGCAGGAGAATCGCGGCTCTTCGGCCGGCGTGACGACGCACCGCAGAGCGGACGGAGCGCCACTGCTTCGAGGACAGCGTGCCCAGGGCTGAACGCTTGGAGCCGGTGACAGTCATCATGGCTGCTATCAGGAGATACGTGACGGGCGGGTATCCGCGCGGGCAGCCTACGGCGCTGGGAGGTGGGAGGAGTTCCGCCAGTTCGTAGATGAGGGGGTAGTTGAGGCAATCGTCGATGCGGTCGTCCCGTGAGCGCTGGTCTTTGTCGGCCAGCTGGCGGAGGCTGAATTTGTCGTAGGTCTGGTCTGTGAACTCGTCGCGGGCGGCCATGGACTGCCAGACGTCCAGGACGCGTTCGAGCGCGTGCGTGAGGGAGTGGTCACTGCCCACGGTGGGGGTCCTTCGCTCGGGCGGTACCAGCATCACCGCCCCCACGGTTGGCCCTGGCTCCGGGCAGCCGGGCAGGGACGTGCGGACGTTTGTGCAGGTGTTCCATACATGCGACACATTGGACATAGAGGATCTCCGCGGCAACAGGAAGCGGGGAAACGGGGTGAGGGCATGCAGGAGACTGGCCGGAGGTCATCCTGACCCACGACGCTCCACTGAGCGCCCACTGCGGGCTGCTCCTCGCCAGCGACCTGAACCGCACCATGCGCTCCCGCAAGCTCTCGCTTCGCGGACTGGCCGACGTGGCCTGTGTCGCGCATTCCACCGTCGCCCGAGTCCTCAACGGCGACGTCCTGCCAGACATCGGCACCCTCACACGACTGGAGGACGCACTCGACCATCAGCTCTGGCCCGGCCCCGCAGCGATCCGCGCTTCGGTAACAGCCCGGCGGCAGGTGATCTGACCCGACGCGCTCCGCGGAGAAAGGCCGGCGACGGTCACTCCGCCACCTGAAACGACCTCGGCTCCAGGTCCGCCACGGAACGGACAAACCGAGTCTCCGACCACGCGCAGACCGAGACGGACACCAACCGGCCCTGCGCGGAAAACTGCAGGTCAAACCCTTTACAACACCCCAGCCCCCGTACTCCACACCACTGCTCCGCCCCGATCCGCTACGCTGTTCACGTCAGCGGTCAGGTCGCGCCAGATGCCCGCCCGGGAAACCGTCGCGAGCACCAGCGCACCCCCACTGACCAGCGGGCTTGTACACCGAGGCCAAAGATCCACTCGCTGGGTTTTCTCCAAGGTTTTTCACAAGCCCCCGCCTTCGCCTTCGTAGCTCAGGGGATAGAGCACCGCTCTCCTAAAGCGGGTGTCGCAGGTTCGAATCCTGCCGGGGGCACAACGCATTAC
>CAMLJW010000109.1 GCA_946480485.1 uncultured Streptomyces sp.
CAGCACCGTCAACTCCCGCCCGTCCGGCACCCGCCCCGGCTGCGGCAGCCCCGCCGGCACCTCGACCGCCGGCCCGTCGTGCGGATGCGACAGCAGCACCTGCCGTACGCCACCCAGTGAGTGCCCGGCACGCGCGGCCGCGAACGCGGCACCGGGCGTGAGGTCGAGCAGCAGCGTGCCGTCCACCAGCAGCGCGGTCGCCGCGCGCGCGTCCCCACCGCGCGCGCCCGCGCAAGCCGCACAGGGACAGTCGGAGCGGGGCAGCCCCGCGGGGGCACTGGTGCCGAGCAGAGTGAGTTCCACGCGAATGATTTTTCCGCTCCGCAGGGGTCTTGCGCGACAGGGGGTGCCACTTCAGGGGCGCGGGGAGCCGGGCTGGCCCGCGCCCGTTTCAGGGGCGCGGGGAACTGGGCGGCCGGCCCCCACCAACCCGCACCCGAACACACCACAGTTCACGACCTGCACCTTTGAACACCGAAACTCCAGCGGAGCGCCTAGGCTTCGGGCACAAGGACGACCCGATCTTGCTCGGTACTTTTGGGAGGCTGACATGGCGGCATGGACGTGGCGGTTCGAGAAGGCCGACGGGGCGGAGGTCCAGCCCGCGGTGCTGCCCGAGGAGTTCACCACGCAGGGAGACGCCGAGTCCTGGATCGGCGAGCACTGGAAGGCGCTCGCCGACGGTGGAGTGGACCAGGTTCGGCTGTTCGAGGACGCCACGGAGATCTACGGTCCGATGAGCCTGCACGCCGACGAGGCCGCGCACTCCTAGTCCGAGAAACTCAGGGCCGGTCTGGAATTCCCGTCGCCCGGAAGGACGGGCGACGGGAACTCCAGACCGGCACCAACAACCCTCAGCCGCGCACTCCGCACAGGTGCAGCAGTGCCGCCACCCCGCGATACGGGTCCGTCCGCCCGGCCCACTCCTCCGCGGCCAGCAGGACTTCCACGTCGTCCGGAACGGCCGCGTCGTCGGGGGCCGTGTCCGTGAAGACCCGCACCCCGTACCAGGTGCGCAGCGGCGCCCCGATCCCGGCCAGCGTGCCGGTGAGCGCGTCGAGCCGGTCCGCGCGTACGTCGAGGACCAGCCGATTCGTGTACGCGTTGGTGTCGAAGGCGGCCAGCGCACCGGCCCAGTCACCCGAGAGGCCCGGCCGCATCGCCAGTGCGTCGCCGTTCCGTACGAGCAGGGACAGCAGCCCGCCGGGGGCCAACATCCGGGCCAGCCCGGCGACCAGCGCGTCAGGGTCCTCGACGTACATCAGCACGCCGTGGCACAGCACCACGTCGAAACTGCCCGGCAGGAAGTGGACGCCGGCTTCCCGCCCGTCGCCCTCGACGAGCCGTACCCGGCCGCGGATCCCCTCCGGCTCGGCGGCGAGAGCCTCACGTGCCGCGGCGACCATGTTGGGGTCCTGCTCGACCCCGGTGACCCTGTGCCCGGCCCGTGCCAGGCGCAGCGCCTGCGTGCCCTGGCCCATGCCCACGTCGAGCACCCGCAGCCGCTGCCCCACCGGGAACCGCCCGGCCATCTGCTCATCGAGCTGCCGGGTCACCAGCTCCTGGCGTACCACCTCGCGCAGCGCGCCGAGCTTGCTCAGCCACGCGTCCGCCGCACCTCCTGTGAAAGGCGCCGCGCTCAGGGCCGCTCTCCGCGCTTGACCTGCGGCTTCGGCAGCCGGAGGCGACGCATCTGGAGGCTGCGCATCAGAGCATAGGCAACCGCGCCGCGCTTGGGCTCGTCCGGGTAGCGCTGATTCAGTTGCTTCTTCAGGCGGATCGAGACGCCGACCGAGTCGACCACGATCAACACGATCACCAAGAGCCACAGCAGCAGCGCGATGTTCTGCAGCCGCGGGATCCGGACCATGGTCAGTACGAGGATGACCACGGCCAGCGGCAAAAAGAACTCGGCGACACAGAACCGCGAGTCGATGAAGTCACGCGCGAACTTCCGCACCCGACCCTTGTCGCGGGCGGGCAGAAAGCGCTCGTCACCGCCGGCCAGCGCATCGCGCTGCTTCGCCAGCGCGGCGCGGCGCTCGTCGCGCTGCCGCTTGGCCGCCTCCTTGCGGTTCGTCGGCGTGCTGGCGACGCTGCGACGCTGGGTCTGGGCCTCACTGCGTTTCGGCGTGGGGCGCCCCTTGGGGGCCTGCGGGTCTCGGGGCTGCTTGGAGTCGGTCACCAGCGCCTTGTCGGCGAGGGCCTTCTCTTCCTTGGCACGGCTACGGAACACAGAACCCAAGGGTACGGGGTAAGAGAAGGGCACGGGGCCGCAGGTCCCTCGGAACGAGGGCGCGGGTGGGAGACGGGCGGGAGCATGGACCACGGTTGAGTGGGGAACGATCCGGCAACACCGGTCGTCTGTAGGGGACAGAGAGGGCGTTGCCGACGACCTGGGAGCACCTACTCCCTACGTTGGAGCGGTGTCGCCCCCAGTCGTCCTTGGGGATGAGCGCATCCGTCCCCGAACAGTGCGGTAATGGACGCAGGGCCCGTACTGTGGGTTCTGTAGCAGTCGCTGGAGCTGGAGTTCCGTCAGAAGGGGGCGCGCGAAGCCCATGAGCGGTGTCATGAAGCGTATGGGGATGATCTTCCGCGCGAAGGCGAACAAGGCCCTTGACCGGGCCGAGGACCCGCGCGAGACCCTCGACTACTCGTACCAGAAGCAGCTGGAGCTGTTGCAGAAGGTGCGCCGCGGAGTCGCCGACGTGGCGACCTCCCGCAAGCGCCTGGAGCTGCAGCTCAACCAGCTCCAGGGCCAGTCCTCGAAGCTGGAGGACCAGGGCCGCAAGGCCCTCGCCCTCGGCCGCGAGGACCTGGCCCGTGAGGCGTTGTCGCGCCGTGCCGCGCTCCAGCAGCAGGTCACCGACCTTGAGACGCAGCACCAGACCCTCCAGGGAGAGGAGGAGAAGCTCACGCTCGCCGCCCAGCGGCTGCAGGCCAAGGTCGACGCCTTCCGTACGAGGAAGGAAACCATCAAGGCCACGTACACCGCTGCCCAGGCGCAGACCCGGATCGGCGAGGCCTTCTCGGGGATCTCCGAGGAGATGGGCGACGTTGGCATGGCCATACAGCGCGCCGAGGACAAGACGGCGCAGCTGCAGGCCCGGGCCGGCGCCATCGACGAGCTGCTCGCCTCCGGTGCCCTCGACGACCCCTCCGGGCTGGCCAAGGACGACATCCAGAGCGAGCTGGACCGGCTCTCCGGTGGCACGGACGTGGAGCTGGAGCTCCAGCGCATGAAGGCCGAGCTGGCCGGTGGCACCTCGTCCCGCCAGGCGATCGAGGGCGGTCAGGGCCAGGCTCAGGGGCAGTCCCAGGGCCGGACTCAGTCCCAGCAGCAGCCGCAGGACACTCCGCGCTTCGACAAGCAGTAGGCCCACGCCGCAAGCACTAGTCCCGTCGCCTAGGAGGCGTCATGATCGTACGGATCATGGGGGAGGGGCAGGTGAGGCTGGACAACGCCCACTTCACCGAGCTGAACAAACTGGACGACGAGCTTCTCGCGGAGATGGAGTCCGGTGACGAGGAGGGCTTCCGGCGCACGCTGGGAGCGCTCCTGGAGGCGGTGCGGGGCCTTGGTGCGTCTCTTCCCGATGAATCCCTCGAACCCTCCGAGCTGATCCTCCCCGCTCCCGACGCGACCTTGGAAGAGGTCCGCGAGATGCTCAGCGGCGACGGGCTGATCCCTGGAGCGCCCGACGCCGGCCCCGAAGTGCCCGGTGTCGGCCTCGAGAAGCCCTGAGTACCTGGTAGCGACAGTTCCGAGCCCTGCGACAGTCCCGTATCCCACGGCGGCCATCCGCGTCCTGCTCGCAGATGACCGGGCGCTGCCGCGGAGCGCCTCCTCGCTCTGGAAGCCAAGCGGGCCTCTGCCGGGTACACGCACGTACCCGGCAGAGGCCCTCTTCTCGCCTGTGTCTCTCTGCTACGGCAGCGCCAGCATCCGCTCCAGCGCCAGCTTCGCGAACTGCTCGGTCTCCCGGTCGACCTCGATCCGGTTGACGAGCTTGCCCTCGGCGAGGGACTCCAGTGCCCAGACGAGGTGGGGGAGGTCGATGCGGTTCATGGTGGAGCAGAAGCAGACCGTCTTGTCGAGGAAGACGATCTCCTTGTGCCCGGCGGACTCGGCGGCGAAGCGGTTCGCCAGGCGGCGTACGAGATTCAGCTCGGTGCCGATCGCCCACTTGGAACCGGCGGGCGCCGCCTCCAGGGTCTTGATGATGTGCTCCGTGGACCCCACGTAGTCGGCGGCGGCCACCACCTCGTGCTTGCACTCGGGGTGAACGAGCACATGGACGCCCGGGATCCGCGCGCGCACGTCCTCCACGCTCTCCAGCGAGAAGCGCCCGTGCACCGAGCAGTGCCCGCGCCAAAGGATCATCTTCGCGTCGCGCAACTGCTCGGCGGTCAGGCCGCCGTTCGGTTTGTGCGGGTTGTAGACGACGCAGTCTTCGAGCGACATCCCCATGTCCCGGACCGCGGTGTTGCGTCCCAGGTGCTGGTCGGGCAGGAAGAGCACCTTCTCACCCTGTTCGAAGGCCCACTCAAGGGCCCGCTTGGCGTTCGACGACGTGCAGATCGTGCCGCCGTGCTTCCCGGTGAACGCCTTGATGTCGGCCGAGGAGTTCATGTACGAGACGGGCACGACCTGCTCGGCTGTTCCGGCCTCGGTCAGCACGTCCCAGCACTCGGCGACCTGCTCGGCGGTGGCCATGTCGGCCATCGAGCAGCCGGCCGCCAGGTCGGGGAGGACCACCTTCTGGTCGTCGCTCGTCAGGATGTCCGCCGACTCGGCCATGAAGTGCACACCGCAGAAGACGATGTACTCGGCCTCGGGCCGCGCCGCAGCGTCCCGGGCCAGCTTGAAGGAGTCGCCGGTGACATCCGCGAACTGGATGACCTCGTCCCGCTGATAGTGGTGGCCGAGCACGAAGACCTTGTCCCCGAGCTTCTCCTTGGCCGCGCGGGCGCGCTCCACCAGGTCCGGGTCGGACGGCGAGGGCAGATCACCGGGACACTCGACGCCCCGCTCGCTCGTCGCATCGGCCTCCCGGCCGAGCAGCAGCAGGGCGAGGGGCGTCGGCTGTATGTCGAGCTCCTGGGTCTGGGCGGTGGTCACTGACATGCACCCTTATCTGTTCTGCGGCTCGCTTGAATCATCTGGAACGATCAAGCGGAACACACCTTTTCGTCGAAATGACGCTATCTATCATAACCGCTTCACGTCACTTTGACGATGCCCATAGCGTCGATGTGACATGAATCCCGGCGGTGTTCCGGTGCGAGCCCGGCAGCGTCCTGTCGGTGTCGCGGGTATGCCCGGGTGTGCCGCGGGGGCATCGCGGGTGTGCCGCGGCGGTTCGCGAACGACCGGACCATAGCCAGCACCACGGCCCGCCCGTCGGTCTTTGCTCGACCCCAGCGCCGTTCCCGGCCGGTGTGCTACCTGGCCGAGACCCATCGCACCGGGATTCGCTGTGTCGCGACTACTCGCGCCGTTTCCGCTCTCCACCCCGTGTGCGAGCATGAAGGCAGAGAAGCGAGAACCAAAGACACGCACTCGGCCCGGAATGAATCCGCGGCCCAGCCGGTTGCAACCGGCGGCAAGCAGTCTCCGTACAACCCGGGAGAGAAGCAGATGTCCGTATCGGACGAGACCACCACCGTGAGCGACGGCATCCTGCTGTCGGACGCCGCCGCGGCCAAGGTCAAGGCCCTGCTCGACCAGGAAGGCCGCGACGACCTGGCACTGCGTGTCGCCGTTCAGCCCGGCGGCTGCTCCGGCCTGCGGTACCAGCTCTTCTTCGACGAGCGCTCCCTCGACGGTGACGTCGTCAAGGAGTTCGGCGGTGTGAAGGTCGTCACCGACCGTATGAGCGCTCCGTACCTGGGCGGCGCCTCCATCGACTTCGTGGACACCATCGAGAAGCAGGGCTTCACGATCGACAACCCGCAGGCGACGGGTTCGTGCGCCTGCGGCGACTCCTTCAGCTAGAACCTGTCTGGCGTTTCCTGCCTGCGCCGCGGCGCAGGACACCGCGGCGCACGCCCTACGGGCGGACGACGGGAAACTCCGGATAGACCCTAAGCGTTGGCCAAGCCTCCTAAACGCGGAAAGGCGGCGCCCCTCCGACCGGGCGCCGCCTTCGCGCATCGGGATCCGCCTCCACGGCCGCGTCCACGGCCCTGGGCCGCTCCTACCTGCCCCACCTGGTCGTCGGTTTCGGCAGGTCCTTCTCCAGCGGCAGCGCCTTGCCGTCCTTGCCGACGACCTTGCGGTCACCGAGCGGCTCCTTCAGCTCAATCGTCTTGTGGAAGATCTTGGCGATCATGATGCAGACCTTGTCCTTCCAGGGCGTCTGGGTCACCCGGACCGTCACGGTGTCGCCTCTCTCCTCGGCCGACGCGGAGTAGTCGCTGCACACCCCGCCCGTGAAGCGCACGGTCAGCTCCTTGCCGTCCGCGCTGTACCCCTCGACCTTGACGTCCCGCTGTTTTGGCGCCGTGCTCGGCTCGTCACCGGGCTCGCTCGGCCCACTCGGGTCCGTCGGCCGCGGACCCGGCTGCTCGTGAGCGGTGTCGCCCGGCCGCTCCGCCGGAGCGGTCAGATACTTCGGCTCGACCGCCGGATGCGTCACCGTGAAACTCTCCTTGGCCCCCTCGGGCCGTACGTCGAAGAGCCAGGACGGCACCAGCGCCTGCCGCCCGTCCACGAAGTGCGACGCCAGACCGAACGTGGCGCGTTCGACGACGACCGCCTCGGACTCGGGCTGAGAGGCCGTCGGCTCGCACGGCGTCTCGTTCCTGTCCTTCGGGCGTACGGGCTCGGCGCACCCGCCGATGCCCATGCGGCCGTCGCCCGCTCCCGAACCGTTCAGCAGGTCGAGCGTCTTCTGCGCGCCGAGGACGGGATACGTGTCGCTCTTCACCGGAGTCTTCAACCGGCCGCTGCCGCCGACCACTTGACGGTCCGCGCCGACCTGGACACGGGTCGTCCAGCCGTACGTCGGAAGCCCGCCGACCTCCGGATCGGCGTTCACCACCCGCACGGCACCCATGAGCCGGCTCGCGTCGAGCTTCGCGTCGTCCTGGCCGACCGCCTTGAAAACGGGCGCGGCGGCCTTCTTGGCGGCGCCCACGCTCACCGGGTCGATGTCGGAGCTCTCGGAGCCCGCCGCCCCCTTGGGGGGACTGTCGCTCGCGCACCTCGTGGTGCTTACGCAGCCGTCGGTACCGGGTGCGAAGCGTCTGAACGTCCAGATGCCCGGCGCTTTCCCTTTTCTCACCTGGAGACTCTGCCCGGAGCCGTCCCTGGTGGCCCCGACCTGCCAGCCGTCGCCCTCCGCCGTCGGCCTGCCCGCCACGCCGAGGGCTTTCGCGAGCGCGGCCACCTCGGCGACCGTGACCTCGCCCTTCGCGCGGTACACGGGCGCGGAGGAGGGGCCGTCGGGGAGCTTGCCGTTTGCCCGGTACCGCGCCCCGTGCGGGTCGGGCTCGCCGGGTGCGATGCCGCTCGCGCCGCCCACGGTGTAGCCGTCCAGGACGAGCGGGGTCGGAGTGCCGTCGCCTCCCGGCGTACCGGAGCCAGCCTGGTCCTCGCCGCCGGACGCGCTCACGGCGAGGTACGCCCCGCCGCCCCCTACGAGCAGCACGGCGGTGGCCGCGACCGAGGCGACGGCCACCGGGGAACGCCGCCGGCGTGGCCGGACCGCCTCGTCGTCACCGGGTCGCTCGGTGTTCACCGCATCGCTCCTTCTACCGCACCGCGGTCCCATGAGACCCGTCGCCGAACCAGCGCAGGGGCTCAGGCAGGGTCGTATCCCATATCCCCTTGACGAGGGACAGTCATGGGACGCGGCGGGGGAGCGCATGGTTCCCTGCGGGCGCCCTTCTACCAGCTAGGACTTTGTCGGGTGCGCCCTCACCAGCGGCACCCATAGCCGCAAATGCCACAGCCATACGCTCTGACCTGCGGGAAGATAGCTGACGGACCATCCTGGAACGCTTCAGCCGTCCCAGGTTTCCGCAGGTCACAGCGACTCGGCAAGGTCCTACTGGTCGCCGTAGTCGAACATCGTCTCCACGAGCCGCGCGGAAGCGGGGGGAACGGTCACGCCCTGGATGAGTGACGGTGACATCG
Source organism: uncultured Streptomyces sp. (assembly GCA_946480485.1). The sequence goes on from CAMLJW010000109.1 coordinate 8,147, forward strand.
GGAGGGGAGTGATCCGGGCGGGTGCGGTCCAGTGCGGCACCATCCGGGCGCAGTCTCCGCGCAGCTCCGCGAGGCCGCCCTCGGGATCGAGTGGAGCGGTCCCGTCAATCCTGAGGTTTGTCATGACAGCACCGTATGCACCGCAGGCCCCGCGGAAAAAGCCCTACGATTGGGTAGTTCTGCCGGGCTCGAAGTGGCGGATCGCCCCGGCATCGGGGACCGACCCGATAGCGTGACCTGTCAATCCCCCTCCCCGCAGGAGTGTGTCCCAGCCGTGCGTATCGCAGTCACCGGATCCATCGCCACCGACCACCTCATGACCTTCCCCGGCCGTTTCTCCGACCAGCTGGTCGCGGACCAGCTGCACACGGTCTCCCTCTCCTTCCTGGTCGACAACCTGGACGTACGCCGGGGCGGCGTGGGCGCGAACATCGCCTTCGGCATGGGCCAGCTCGGTTCCTCGCCGGTCCTGGTCGGAGCCGCGGGCGCCGACTTCGACGAGTACCGGGCCTGGCTGGACCGGCACGGCGTCGACACCGAGTCCGTACGTATCTCCGAGGTGCTGCACACCGCGCGCTTCGTCTGCACCACCGACGCCGACCACAACCAGATCGGCTCCTTCTACACCGGCGCCATGAGCGAGGCCCGGCTCATCGAACTCAAGGCGGTCGCCGACCGTGTGGGTGGGCTCGACCTGGTCCTCATCGGCGCGGACGACCCCGAGGCGATGCTCCGCCACACCGAGGAGTGCCGCTCGCGCGAGATCGCCTTCGCGGCGGACTTCTCCCAGCAGATCGCGCGCATGGGCGGCGAGGAGATCCGGCTCCTGCTGGACGGGGCGACGTACCTCTTCTCGAACGAGTACGAGAAGGGCCTCATCGAGTCCAAGACCGGCTGGTCCGACGCCGAGATCCTCGCCAAGGTCGGCCACCGTGTGACGACCCTCGGCCCGCGCGGGGTACGCATCGAGGCGGTCGGTGAGGACCCGGTCGAGGTCGACGTCCCCGAGGAGACGGCGAAGGCGGACCCTACGGGTGTCGGCGACGCGTTCCGCGCGGGCTTCCTCTCGGGCCTGGTCTGGGGTGTCTCGCACGAGCGCGCCGCCCAGGTCGGCTGCATGCTCGCCACGCTCGTCATCGAGACCGTCGGCACCCAGGAGTACGAACTCCGCCGCACCCACTTCCTGGACCGCTTCACCAAGGCGTACGGCGATGACGCCGCGTCGGAGGTCCAGGACCACCTCGCGTAGGCGCTCCGCCGGGTGACCTTGGGCGCGCGGGTGCTCCGCTCCCCCGGCACTCCCGTGTCCGCCGCTCGCGCCGGGTCTGCCCCGCCTGCCCGCCCTTCGCCCGGTGCGGGGGTACCGCCACTGCCTCCCCCGCGTCGCCGCGAGCCCGCCTGCTCCGCCGCCGGAGGCGGCCCGCCGGACGCGGGAGCGGCTGCCTGAACAGGGGAAGCGACGGGGAGCACATGGGACGGGGAGGCGAGGGAGTACGTGCCGCTCCGGGCGAGCCTTGCGAGCCGCCGCCCTTACGCCAGCCGCCGCACCACGTACGCCGCCCCACGCTCCTCCGGCTCCTCCCCGACGTACTCCTGCCCCCGCATCGCGCACCACGCCGGGATGTCCAGGCCGGCCGCCTCGTCGTCGGAGAGGACGCGGATCGTACCGCCGGGCGGTACGTCGCCGATCACCTTGGCGAGCTCGATGACCGGGATGGGACAGCGCCTGCCCAGGGCGTCCACGACGAGGGTGTCCTCGGCAGCGGGCGCCTTGGGTGCGTGGACCGGCGCGCCGAGCTTCTCGCGGACCTTCGACACGGCGCCCGGAAGTACGTCCAGGAAGCGGTCCACGTCCTCCGCGGGCGTGCCCAGCGGCAGCGACACCCGGACGTTGCCCTCGGTCAGCACACCCATGGCCTTCAGGACGTGGCTGGGTGTCAGCGTACTGCTGGTGCAGGATGATCCGGACGACACCGAGAAGCCGTCGCGGTCCAGCTCGTGCAGCAATGTCTCCCCGTCGACATAGAGGCAGGAGAAGGTGAGCAGATGGGGCAGTCGGCGCACCGGGTCGCCCACCACCTCCACGTCGGGGACCAGTTCCGACACCCGCGCGCGGATCCGGTCCGCCAGATATCGCAGCCGGGCCGCCTCCACGGCCGCCTCCGCGCGTACGGCGCGCAGCGCGGCGGCTGCCGCAACGATGCCGGGGATGTTCTCGAAGCCGGCGGCACGCCCCGACTCCCGTTCGTCGGCGGGGCCTTGAGGGGCGTAGCGCACGCCCTTATGTACGACGAGAAGTCCGACACCCGATGGTCCGCCCCATTTGTGAGCGCTTCCCGTCAGGAGTGACCAGTCGCCCTCGATCGGCCCCCAGGCAAGCGACTGCGCCGCGTCGACGAGCAGCGGTACGCCGGCCTCGAGGCATGCGGCGGCGACAGCGGCGACCGGCTGCTCCGTACCCACCTCGTGGTTGGCCGACTGCAGGCACGCGAGCGCGGTGTCGGGGCGGAGGGCGGCCGCGTACGCGTCGGGGGAGACCGCGCCCGTGCGTAGAACGGGCACTTCGGTCACCGTCCCGCCCTCGGCCCGGTGGGCCTCCGCAGTATGAAGCACCGACGAGTGTTCGACGGCGGACACGATCAGGTGGCGTCCGACGCGGCGGCGCCCGGCCAGCGCCCCGGCGATCCCGGAGTGCACGGCCCGCGTACCGGAGGAGGTGAACACCAGCTCGTCCGGACGGCAACCCACCGCCTCTGCGGCCGCCTCGCGAGCCGCGTCGAGCAGCAGCCGGGCGCGCCGTCCCTCGCGGTAGAGGCGGGCGGGATCGGCCCACCCCTCGTCGAGCGAGGCCTGCAGGGCCTGTCGGGCGACGGGGTGCAGGGGGGCGGAGGATGCGGCGTCGAAGTAGGACACATCCCCACGCTAGCGCTCCGCTTGGTTCGCTGTTCGAGGGCGCAGGGTGTTTACGGTACGGGGCTGCGAGGGGCGCGGTAGGGCGGCGGGTGTTCGCGGTTTGTACGATGTTGGTGGTTGGGGGATGGGGGATGGGAGTCGGTGCCGGTGGAGCCGTGGGGTGTCACGGAGCCCCGCGCGGAAGGGGTGGCCCTTCGCCGGAGGGGGTGTCAGTCCGGGTGGCCGGCTGCTCGGTCGGGGGTTCACGGCCGGCGCGGAATGTGGGTCGGTCCGGCCCTTCGGGGAGTCGGACGGCGCGTTGGGCACCCTCCCCGCGCGACCCCAAATGGCGTCCAGTAGGGTTTGGTCCGCATAAACATCCAAACCCCTGCCCGTCGCAGGGCGGCGACCGACCAGCGAGAAGGCCGCAGCCACACCGCGCGGGCGAGACTCTCGGGAAGGCGCTACGTGAGTCCCAACGGCTCCGACCGCTCGCCGCGGCGCCCGATGCGGCGGAAGCTGCTGCAGGCAATGACTGCGGGCCTGGTCCTGGCGACAGCCACCGGTTGCTCGTACAACTGGGAAGACTTCCCCCGCCTTGGTATGCCCACTCCGACCACGGAAGAGGCTCCGCGGATCCTCTCCCTGTGGCAGGGTTCCTGGGCGGCCGCACTCGCCGTTGGCGTGCTGGTGTGGGGTCTGATCCTGTGGAGCGCCGTGTTCCACCGGCGCAGTCGCACCAAGGTCGAAGTTCCCCCACAGACCCGGTACAACATGCCCATCGAGGCGCTGTACACGGTGGTCCCGCTCATCATCGTCTCGGTGCTCTTCTACTTCACCGCCCGCGACGAGTCGGAGCTCCTCGACACCTCCAAGAAGCCCGACGTCACGGTCAACGTGGTCGGCTTCCAGTGGAGCTGGTGCTTCAACTACGTGGAGAACGTCCCCGGTTCCACCGGTGACGCGAAGACCGACCAGAACCTGGACGCGATCCCGACCAAGTGGAAGAAGCAGTTCCCGGCGCACGCGGGCGGCGTCTACACCTGCGGCACCCCCGGTGAGCGGAACCCGCAGACCAACAACCCCGGCCCGACCCTCTGGCTCCCGGAGGGCAAGACGGTCCGCTTCATCCTCACCTCTCGCGACGTCATCCACTCCTACTGGGTGGTGCCCTTCCTGATGAAGCAGGACGTCATCCCGGGCCACACCAACGTCTTCCAGGTGACCCCCAACAAGGAGGGCACCTTCCTCGGTAAGTGCGCCGAACTGTGTGGCGTCGACCACTCCCGGATGCTCTTCAACGTGAAGGTCGTCTCTCCCGAGCGCTACGAGGCCCACCTCAAGAAGCTCGCAGAGAAGGGCCAGACCGGTTACGTCCCGGCCGGCATTGAGCAGACGGACCACGAGAAGAACCGGGAGACGAACCAACTGTGAGCATCCTCAACGAACCTCATGGTGCTGCCGCCGCGCCTGAAGACACGTACCAGAACGAGGTGCCGGTACGGGGCAAGCAGCCCGGCAATCTCGTGGTCAAGTGGCTCACCACCACGGACCACAAGACGATCGGCACGCTGTATCTGGTCACGTCGTTCGCGTTCTTCGTCATCGGCGGCGTGATGGCGCTGCTGATGCGCGCCGAACTGGCCCGTCCGGGCAACCAGCTGATGACGAACGAGCAGTTCAACCAGGCGTTCACGATGCACGGCACGATCATGCTGCTGAT